>DASVOT010000333.1:0-2675 GCA_036383235.1 Chryseosolibacter sp. | reverse complement strand
CTCGATCCGGACTTTGGCATCGTCGTTCCGTTCGACACCGCGGCGATTGAAGCGGATCCGGAGGTGGTGCGGGCCGCCTACCAAGATATGGCCAGCCTTTACTATCCCGACGCGAAAGATCCGTACACCACCGATCACGTTGTGGAGCTTTACGGGAAAGCAGGAAACCATACCTACACCGTTTACAACCGGTTTGAGGGGTTTTCCTATGTCGCGATCTGGGTCCTGCCGCTGCTGTTCATGGCCCCTTACCTCCTGACCGTCCGCAAAAGAATGCGATCACCTGAAGCTAATTGAAGACATCATGAATTCCACTCTGCGTTTTAAAGATTGCTTTCTCGCCTGCTTTTTGTTGGCGGCATATTTCACTTGCAGCGCCCAGAACGAGACCGTTGCCGGCGAAGTGCTGACGCCATATCCCACCCTCACCAACATCGCCGTGGAATGGCTGATCGGAGGGGACGACAATCAAAACGGCGTCGTCACGGTTGTGTTCAGGAAGAAAGGAAGCTCTTCCTGGCAGGAGGGGATGCCGTTGCGCAGGGTGCCGGCAGGGGAGAACGTGAATTTCTCCTGGAAGAACAAACACGCCGGCAGCCTGTTTGACCTTTTTCCTGACACTTCCTATGAGGTGAAGCTCACGCTCAGGGATCCTGATGGAGGCAACGCGGAGAGAACGGTTTTGGTGCACACCCGGGCGGAGCCCGTCTTTGATAAAGGGGAGATCGTCGAGCTGCCGGCCGGCGCCCATGATACGCTGCGAACAAAAAGCGGAACATCCGGCCGCCCGGTGATCTATCGATGCCCCGCAGGAACCGCGATCTATAAATACATCGACTTGCGGAACAGGCAGTGGGTTTATATTGATGGGTTGGTCGTGGACAACATCGAAAAGGACGGGATAGGAATCCAGATGAACGGCGCTGAAAACTGCGCGGTCAGGCGTTGTACGATCAACGCAGTGTACGGGATCGTGGCGTATAAGCCGGGCGCGAAAAACTGTATGATCAGCGATAATGTGGTGACCGGGGTGTCGCAGTGGACGAACAAGGCGATGGGCGCGGATGGCGATAACATCGGCGAAGGAATTGAAATGACCGGGCCCGGCAACGTCATCTGTTATAACCGCGTGACCGCCTTCCGGGACTGCATCTCGACCATGGAGGATGCGCATGTAGTGGACCAGTTGTGCATCGACATCTATAACAATGACATCTACCGGGGCGCCGACGACGGCATCGAGGCGGATTTCTGTTTTGCCAATTGCCGCATCTACCGCAACCGGTTGACCAATTGTTTTGTGGGCCTGAGCTCTCAGCCGGGACTGGGTGGTCCGAATTATTTTATCCGCAACGTCATGTACAACATCACGTATTCGGGTTTCAAGTTCAACCGCTTCAGCCAGGGAGACGTTGTGCTGCACAACACGCTGATCAAGATCGGAACCGGGTTGGGCCGTACCGCGCCGATGGATTATGCTTACTTCCGGAATAACCTCGCGATCGGAGGACCGACCGACGGCGTTAAATGGGGTAATTACGAATCGGGAAATCCCTACGCCTCGGATTTTATCAACCCAGGCAGCCACAGCAGTTTTGACTACGACGCCGTGGGCGTCTGGGGAATTCAGTACATCGCGAAGATCGGGGATCAGGACTTTAAGGTGGTGGAACCTCATGGCGTCGGAAACATCAAGCTCGACGATGTCTTTCCGGGCGTCCCATTTCCCAACACACCGGTTCCGGAGCGGAATCCGCCGGACCTGAGACCGAAAAAAGGATCGGCAGTCATTGACGCCGGCATTCACATTTCGAACATCAACGACGGATTTGCCGGCAAGGCGCCGGATTGCGGCGCGTATGAGCTGGGGGAGGAGATGCCCCATTATGGCCCGCGCAAATAGACAGTCGACACATCCGTGGAAACATAATTTCGAAACCATGCTCACAACACGCATCCTGCTTTTTTCAGTTTTTGCTTCACTCACCGCCGGCCCTTCCTGCCTGGCGCAGTTCACGCCTGTTCAACATCAGCCACTGAAGGGGACGGAAATCGGGATTCATGGTCCCGGGAGTTATGACGTGGCGGGAACCACCTACCGTTTGATGAATGATATCACCTCACCGCAAAGCACGATGTTTCTCGGCAAGGATGTCGTCCTTGACCTGAACGGATATACCCTCCGTTATGCGGATGGACGTTACGAGCACATCCCAAATCCGGGATTTGAAGAAGGAGAAAAGGGATGGGATCTTTCAAAAGCCCCTGGCGCGAAAGCCGTCAGTACCGACGAGGTCCACGTTTTCGTAGGCAAAAAGCTTCTGAGCATGAAAGCCGGCGACGAGATTGTTTCTCCTTACATCACGTTGCCCCTCGCCAACCGGTCGTATTTGGCCATGTGCGGAGTCACCGGACACGATTATCACGACATGAACGGCGACCTGAAGAACCAGATGAAGGTCAGCGTGTACGTGGAGGACGCCACGGGAAAAAATGTGGTCTGCACGACGCGTTACGGCGATACAACGATGGTGAGCTGTCCTGTTGAAAAAAGGGCGCCGCGCCTGGGTGGAGGCGTGGTCTACGCGCACCTGAACAACCTTCCGGCGGGAAAATACCGCGTACGCATAAAAGCGGATACGGATTGCCTCGTGGATGAGATTGACATACGGCCT
>DASVOT010000332.1:0-9585 GCA_036383235.1 Chryseosolibacter sp. | reverse complement strand
CACTTTGACATCGGCTTCCTCTGAGTCTTCTTCGATCAGGTAGGAGGTGGTCACTTTCATCACGTTGTTACTTCCGTAGTTCTTTACCTCCAACCCTTGATTCTCAAAAGCTTTTGCGAGATCAATTTTAAGCTCCGTTGCGCTGACCGGGTGATTAAAGGCAACAAGATAAGACCGGCCGCCTTTGAAATCCACGCCGAGGTTTAATCCCTGGAACGCCAGAACAATCAGTCCCGTAACGATGAGTACCGAAGACGCGAGATAAGCTTTGCGCCTGTTTCCGACAAACTCGAACACCTTCCGGTTTTGAACGATTCTTCCCAGCGCGGTCTCGAACGTGATGGTCCTGCCGTGCCTGCGCGTCATCCATTCGATGAACAGCCGCGACACGTATATAGCGGTGAAGAAGGATGTAACAATACCGATCATCAGGGTGATGGCGAAACCTCTGATGGGTCCCTGACCCAGAATGTACAGGAAGAATCCGGTGATGAAGGTCGTCAGGTTCGAGTCAAAGATGGCAGAAAAAGCATGGTCAAATCCAAGGTGAATGGCATCTTTGAGGGTTCGCCCTTTTGCCAGCTCTTCCTTGATGCGCTCATAAATAAGTACGTTGGCATCCACGGCCATACCCATCGTCAGCACGATGCCGGCGATGCCGGGCAGTGTCAGCGCAGTCCCGAACGCGGGCTGAGCCAGAATCCCCAGTAAGAAGAAAATATTGAACAACAATGCCAGGTTTGCAATCATTCCGCCCTTAGCGTAGTAGGCCACCATGAAGATGACTACCAGGATAAGTCCGCATGCGATGGAAATAAATCCCTGTTGTTGGGCTGTTTGGCCGAGGGTAGGACCAATGACGGCTTCCTCAACGATCCTCGGCGAGACGGGCAGCGAGCCGGCTTCCAGGATATTCGCCAGGTCTTTCGCTTCTTCTACGGTAAAGTTCCCCTGAATGATCGAGTTGCCATTGGGAATCTCCGAATTGACATAAGGAGCGGAGAAGACCTGGTTATCGAGCATAATGGCTATGCGTGAGTGTTTTGTGGCGGCTTCTGCGGTCCACTTTGCCCAGATGCGTGTACCGGTGGCGTTCATGCTCATGCTTACTGCCGGCTGCGCTTTTTCATCCAGGTCGTTGCGAGCGCTGACGACGGCTTCACCGGTAAGTTTTGCCGTCCGGTTCCTTCCCAGATCCAGGAAATAAAGCTGGAGCTTGGCAGATTCGTTTGGATCGGTCGAATTATATTTTTCGGGTTTGTTGCCCCAGAAGATTCCGACGTTTCTGGGGAGCAGCGACCGCACATCATCGCGACGAAGGATGTCGTTGATGACTGCGGTATCTTTCAGGTCGTAGCGGAAATAGCCGGCGGGTTCGCTCAGCGAAAACAAGGGAGAAACGTTGAGGTTTTGAAGCGAATCCAGACTGTTGGCCGTTGTATCCGATGCTGCATGCTCAAGGGTTTTCTCAAGATCTGAAACAGAATCGGCGGGTTGTTCTTTTTTTGAAAGGGCATCCTTCAGCGACTTCTCGTTTTTCGTGGAAGGCGTTGCTGCCCGCGCCCTGGCTTTTTGTTCATTGGCCAGCAATTGGTTGATGGCGACGAGTGAAGAGTTGAGCGCATTGGGCTCGATAACGTCCCAGAATTCCAGCTTTGCCACGCCCTGCAAAAGTTTTCTTACTCGCTGAGGGTTGTCGGCGCCTGGTATTTCGACCTGGATGCGCCCCGTTCCCGTCAGTCGTTGAATGTTCGGAGAGGTGGTGCCAAACTGGTCAATCCTGTTGGTAAGGATCGTTAAAGAACGATCGATCGCGCTTTCGATTTCCTCTTCGACAACGCTGATTACCTTGTCATCGGGATCGCTCAGGCTGATCCTTCCACGCGTGGAGGCGGTAGCGAAAAGCGGCGCCAGTCTCTTGCCGGGATTTGCTTCCCGGTACGCGTCGAAGAACAGCGTCGCGAAACGCTCCTGGCTGTTCCGCTGCTGGATGGAAGCTTCATTCAGCGCTTTAAGGAAAGCGGAATCCTGGCTGTAACCGCTTAGTCCTTTGATGATGTCAATGGGCGACACTTCCAGCGTGACGTGCATGCCACCCTGCAGGTCGAGGCCAAGGCTGATCTCGTTATTCTTTACTTCTTTATACGTGAATTCGGTTACGCCTAGAAAATTGTAGACCGGTTTATTCCAGACTGAATCGATGTATGTCTGTTTTTTCTCCAGGTTGATGTTGCCTTTTGAATCGGTGGCGTAGGCCACCGCGTCGCTCTGCACACGGCGGGAGATCAATGTGAATGAGAGGTAGTAGAGACAGATCAGCGTGATGATGACCGTCAGAACTAAAACAAATCCCTTGTTTTTCATGGTGAATTAATATTAGCTAAGCTGTTTGAAAAAGATGAAGTGCCGTTCAGCCCGGGCGGGTGAACGCGAAAAAAAGGAGGAAAGCTTACGGAGCGTTCGGTGATATAATCACCCGGAACATCGTTTCGAAAAGCCGGTCAGGATAGAAAAGATTCTCTTCTCCCCGATTCTCATCGATATCCTCCTCGAGGAGGATTTCAAAGAGGCAATAAGAGCTCAGATTCGCCTGAACGTCAACCGGAGTCGGGAGTGAAAACGAGGGGAGCGAAAAATAGGATGCTGTATGATCGCCTGCGTGATCGGCTTTCCCCGATTTTTCCGTTTTGACCTTCTCCGCCGAAGGCATGCAATCAGGTGTCAGATACTGGGAAAAAGCGATCGCTAAGGCAAGGATGCTTCCCACCATGATCGTGACCGTATGCAGTCTTTTCTTTCTCATCTTGTCGACGGGCTACAAAAGTAGCCAAATCGAGTTAAAGAACAAATCAGCATTTTCTTATTTGCTGCGGGGACCAGTATGGATACAGCCGCTTGGGATCAGCGGCCCTCCTGGTATTGTTTAAGATAGTCCACAAGCTTTCTCACGGCCATCCCCCTGTGGCTGATCAGGTTTTTTTCAGACAGCGTCAGCTCCGCCATCGTTTTACGGGAACCGTCGGGCAAAAAGACAGGGTCGTACCCGAAGCCGCCGGCGCCCCTGCGGTAGGTGAGAATGGTGCCGTTGACAATGCCCTCGAAGGTTTTGATTCCATTTAATCCAATTAGGGTAATGACGGTTCTGAACCTGGCTCTGCGGTTTTCTTCGCCAGCCAGATTTTTAAGAAGCAGGGAGATATTGTCGTCACTGTTCTTCTGTTCACCGGCATAACGGGCGGAGTATACGCCCGGAGCACCCTTGAGCGCCTCCACTTCGAGGCCGGTATCGTCGGCAAAACAGGGAAGGTGGAAATGGTCAAAAATGTAGGCGGCTTTCTGAAGCGAGTTTCCCTCGAGTGTGGTTTGAGTTTCGGGAAGCTCGTCTTTACAGCCGATCTCATCCAGGCTTAAAATACGGAAATCAGGCCCGATCAATGGCCTGATTTCCGATAACTTGTGCTGATTGTTAGTTGCAGCTACGACTTGATTGACTGTAGTTCGATCCAACTTTCGTGAGGCCTACGTTGAAAACCAGGTTTGCGTTTTTGGGAATCTCGGGCGGATACCCATAATACCCATAAGCAAGACCGGAAGGAATATAAAGTGTGATAGAATCGCCGACATCCATCAGCGGGATTCCAATCTTCCATCCATCAATGACACTGATGAGCGGGAAGGAGATATTTTCTCCCGAATCAAACTGCTGTCCGTTGCTCAGCAGCTTGCCCGCGTAATTCGCGGTGACACAGCTGTCGACGGTGGGCCGGGTTCCTGTCGAATCGCGGTGAACCACATACCGGATGTATCCATCGACATCCTTTGATGCGATGATGTTGTTTGCGGCCAGGTAATTGTCGATCGTTGCCAGGTCTTTCTGCAATTGTTCGTTGAAATCAGGTATATTCTCAGTTTCGTTCAACATGCATGAGCCCGCAATAAACGGGATCAATGCCAGCAAGCCAACAGTAATTTTTACGAACGTTTTTCTCATATCTGCTATCACTTTTATTTACAGGTTCTCGTGGAGGCGTCAAACTGGTCACTGACGCGCAGGAGCTTCACATCAAAAATAAGGATTGCGTCGGGCGGGATTGCGCCCGGGTACCCCTGCGGACCATAGGCGAGTTTCGACGGGATGTAGAATGTGGCGGAATCTCCCACGCCCAGCATGGGTATGGCCAGTTTCCATCCCGCGATGACGCCGCTCAGCGGAAACGCGATGCGCTCATTCTTGTCGAACTCTTCGCCGGTTTTTAAAAATTTTCCCCGGTAACTGACTTCCACACAGTCGTCGAGCGCAGGCTTTTTGCCGCCTTTCTCCGTGTGAATGATGTATTGCAAGCCGCTCGTGTCGGTGCGGGCTTCGATGGCGTTATCCGAAAGATATTTACTGATGTCTTTCGTATCCTGGCTGAAAATGCGCAGCTCCCTGTTTTTAAGCTGCTGCTCGCGCGCCTTCATATAATCCTCCACTGACATAACATCGCGAACCTTTAGCGTATAGGTCACAGACAGCGTGCTGTCGACGTGAGGCGGAACGGCAGCGCCGACAACCTTATTGAAAAAATCCTTCACCGGCATCGTGGTTTTGACGCTGTCGCCTTTGCTAAGAGCTCTGAACATCTGAGACATGCCGTCTTCATTGGCGATTTTGGTCGAATCTTCGATCTTTGTGGCAGCAGGTATTCCTTCTTTAAACGTTTCTCCCCACACGGAATCTTTCGAATCTTTCAACTGATAATCAAATACCAGGACCTGGTCTTTTTTAGGAAGCACACCGTCGCCAGCTTCGATAACGGTATATTTCATCCCATTGGGAGTTTCTTTTTCTTTTTTACCGCAGGCGGTCAGAAGCACGAGCAGCGCCGCGAGGGCATAAATGGACTTATTCATTTGTTATTTAGTTTAGACAATATTTAAAATATAAAAGTTGGAAAGTTTGTAAAATTAATCTGCCACCAACTGGTCTTTATACAAGGGCAGCAATTCAAGAAATTTTCTGAGGGTTTCTTCGAAAGTAAGATTGGTTTGGCCTCCTGCCGCGTTCTTATGGCCGCCGCCGTCAAAATGTTTGCGGGCGAAGTCGTTGACGGAAAAATCGCCCAGTGACCTGAAAGAAAGTTTAATGTTTTCCTTTCGCTCCGAGATCAGGACGGCGAGCCTGACTCCTTTTACGGATAATCCGAAGTTCACCAGGCCTTCTGTGTCGCCGGTTTGTGAGCTGAACTTCTTCAAATCCTCAATCCGGAGCGCAATATACGCAGTTCGATATTCCGGAATCACATTTAATTTTTCATAGAGCACAAATCCCATCAAACGCATTCGTTCCAGCGTGTTGGTATCGTAGATCAGCTTGCTCACCATCGTCGGATTCGCCCCGTGCTCTACAAGCGCCGCCGCAACCTGGAATACTTTCTTCGTAGTATTCGAGTGGCGGAATCCTCCCGTATCGGTCATCACACCGGCGTAGAGGCAATTCGCAATGTCGCTGTCGATGTGCTGCAGATCCTCCATCTGCTCAATAAGGGAATATACAAGTTCCGCGGTGGAGGCGGCGGTTGAATCCCATTGAACAAAGTCGGCGAAATCCTCCGGCTCGAGATGGTGGTCGATAAGCACTTTCTTTCCGGGTGATCGTCCTACCAGTTCGCCAAGTTCGTTTACCCTTTTAAGACTGGAAAAATCCAGGCAGAAGATCATGTCGCTGTCGTTGATCTGCCGCTCAAATTCCCGCACTTTTTCCTTTTGATAGATCACTACCTGCGAGTTGCCCGGCATCCAGCTCAGGAAGTCCGGATAGTCGCTTGGCGTAATGAGCGTTACCAGATGGTTCAACTTTTTCAAATATCCCGCCAGCCCAAGGGATGACCCCAAAGCGTCCGCATCCGGCTTATAATGCGTGATAATGAGCATTTTACGCGGCACGGCGAGGAATTCCTTAAAAGCCGAGATGTTCTTCATGATCCCGATGGGAAACGAGGGGCAAAAATGGTGATTTTTTTTAATGTCCTCACGGATATTTTCCCGCCGGAGCACTGGAAACGGTCACACTGTGCGCTTTTTTCATATTTTTGCGCGAAATATTGAAGAATTTAAAACGATTATGGCAGGAAACAGAACTTTTACAATGATAAAGCCCGACGCGGTGGGAGCGAACAACACCGGCGCCATCATGAAAATGATTGAAGAAGCGGGCTTCAGGATCATCGCGCTGAAAAAAACCAGGCTGACGAAAGAGCGCGCAGGACAATTTTATGCGATTCACCGTGAAAGGCCCTTCTATAATGACCTTTGTGAATATATGTCGTCGGGCGCCATCGTTCCAATGATACTGGAGAAGTCAAACGCCGTAGACGACTTTCGTAAACTCATCGGGTCTACCGATCCGAAAAAAGCAGACAAAGGAACCATCCGGAATTTGTTCGCGAAGTCGATCGAGGCCAATGCCATCCACGGCTCGGACAGCGACAGCAATGCTGAAATCGAGGGAAGCTTTTTCTTTTCACACCTCGAACAATTTTGACAAACGCCAGACAATAAAGCATGGAGAACAGACCGTGCTTTGTTTTTTCAATCGAATAATCTCGGGTTTTTTGAAGCGGGTGGGATGACTTTCAGGTGCCGGTATGCAAGCTCGGTGGCCTCCCTCCCCCTGCTTGTGCGCTTGATGTATCCTTCCTGGATAAGGAACGGCTCATACACTTCCTCAATTGTCTCTGCTTCTTCGCCCACGGCGGTGGCAATGGTGGTTAACCCCACAGGGCCTCCTTTGAATTTTTCAATGATGGTGGTCAGAATTCTGTTGTCCATCACGTCGAGTCCGTTGGCGTCCACGTCAAGCGCCTGCAGCGCAAACTGGGCGATGCTTTTGGTGATCGTTCCGTTCCCTTTGATCTGCGCAAAATCCCTTGTCCTGCGCAACAGGTTATTTGCAATTCGCGGTGTGCCCCTGCTTCTGCGGGCAATCTCGAAGGCAGCGTCATCGTCAATGGGAGTGTTCAGGATGGAAGCGGACCGCTTGACGATCGTGGTCAGCAGGGTAGCGTCATAATACTCAAGCCGCGCGTTGATGGCGAACCGCGCGCGCAGCGGGGACGTCAGTAGCCCCGCGCGGGTGGTGGCACCAATCAGCGTGAAAGGATTCAGATTTATTTGAACCGACCGTGCGTTCGGTCCGGAGTCAAGCATGATGTCAATCCTGAAATCCTCCATCGCAGAATAAAGATACTCTTCCACAACAGGGTTCAGGCGGTGGATCTCATCGATGAAAAGAACGTCGTGAGCCTCCAGATTGGTCAACAATCCTGCGAGATCGCTCGGCTTGTCGAGCACAGGGCCGGAAGTTATTTTGATGCTGGACTCGAGCTCATTTGCAATAATGTGCGAGAGTGTTGTTTTACCCAGACCAGGAGGGCCGTGAAGTAATACGTGATCGAGTGACTCACCGCGCTGCCGGGCGGCCGAGACAAAAACTTTAATATTGTCAATTATTTTTTGCTGTCCGGAAAAATCCTTGAAAGACCCCGGGCGCAATGCCCGCTCAATCTCTTTCTCTGTGGCATTTAATCCTTCACCATCGCCTTGCAGATAATCTTCACGCATAGATCCTTGAATGATTTACGAAGGTACGAATGAATTCAATAACCGGCATGTGAAAGCTGGTTTTTAGCAACATTGTTGCATTTGGGAGTATTTCTCTAAATTGCCGGCTATTACATCGCAGTGATTTACTTTCTCAGTTTTTTGCTTTCCGCCTTTTTGCCGCCAGCCCACGGCAGGATGCAGCCAGCACCGATATACATCGAGGGTGCCACGATGGGAACGAGCTACCACATTACGTATTTCGACGACAGGCAGCGGGACTTCAAGGCCCAGATCGATTCCTTACTTGTTCAGGTGAACAAGGCGATCAGCACATATGATTCTACTTCCGAGATCTCGCGTTTCAACAGCAGCGCAAGGGGTATTCAATTTCAACGTCCTCATTTATATGAAGCCCTGAAAGCAGCCAGCGAGATCTACAAGAAATCTGGCGGGGCCTTTGACCCGACCGTTATGCCGCTGGTGAATGCGTGGGGATTCGGCCCGGGCCGACCTTTAGCGCTTTCGGCGCAAAAGGTGGATTCCCTGAAGGAACTCGTGGGGTTTGACAAAGTCAAACTTCGAAAAAGAGGTGTGAAGAAAAAGGATCCCCGTCTCCAAATCGACCTGGGGGGTATCGGTCAGGGTTACGGGGCCGATGTCATCTTTCAGTTTCTCCAGTCGAAGGGCATTAAGAATATGTTGGTGGAACTGGGCGGGGAGGGAGTGGCGCAGGGAGAGAATATTCAGAAACATAAACCCTGGCTTATCGGAATACTCGACCCGGCGTCGACGCTCGATCACCAGTTTTTCAAAGCCTATGTCAGAATTCACAACAAAGCATTTACCACTTCGGGGAATTATTTTAATTACAGGGTAATCGGAGGCCGGAAATACGGACATACGATCGATCCGGTGACGGGATATCCGATTCAGAGCTCGCTTCTCAGCGCATCCGTTTTTTCAGGTGATTGTTCCGCTGCTGACGGCTGGGCAACGGCATTTATGGTAATGGGCGTTGAAAAGGCGATTGAGAAACTGAAGACACTGCCCGGCATAGACGCCCTGTTGATCTACTCCGCCGAGGACGGGACCATCCAAACGTATATCACGCCCGGTATAAAAGAACAAGTTGACCTGGAACCTTAATGCTATGACCTTCAAGCTTCTTGTACTTTTTTTAACACCTCTCCTTTCAGGGCTGCTGATTTTCCTTTTGCCCAAAGGAAAAAACACCAACTACAGGCTGCTGCTGGTTTTTGCGGGATCGTATCTGTTTGCCATCACGGTCATTCACATTCTCCCCGAATTGTACAGGCAGTCGCTCGGGCTTGACCTGATCGGTTTGTTTGTGCTGATTGGTTTCTTTCTGCAGCAATTCCTGGAGTACGCCACCTCGGGGATCGAACACGGACATATTCACAGTCATTCCCACGACCCCGCTCACAATCCCGCCCGTCCCCACAGTCTGCATCATGATTCTGTTTCGGCCATCGTTTTGTTGTCGGCCCTCTGCATTCATGCTTTCCTGGAAGGAGGCATGCTGGCGGAGCCGGTAGGTGTACGGCCGGTTTATGATACCAACGCCATCTTATTAGGAATTGCCTTGCATCGCGCCCCTGCCGCTTTTGCGTTGATGACCGTGCTGGCGGCTCAGTTGCGTTCCAGAAAAAAGTCTGTTCCGTACCTGATTGCATTTTCCGCCGCAGCACCCATCGGCCTGTTGATCAGCACCTACCTTGCGGAGGAAGACATGCTTTCGTCAACAGGACTCATCTATCTGTACGCGCTGGTGAGCGGAAATTTTCTTCACATTTCCACAACCATTGTCTTTGAAAGCAGTCCCGGCCATAGTTTCGATGCGCGGAAAATGGCCATCGCCATCTTTGGATCGCTCGTCGCGGTGGGAGTGGAGTATGTGATTTGAAATGTTTCTTAATTATCTTTAGGTATGCGAGCGATTATCCAGGCGAAACAGTGGACGGGGGAGAATCCACCTGAAAA
>DASVOT010000331.1:0-2330 GCA_036383235.1 Chryseosolibacter sp. | reverse complement strand
GGTGAGGTCAGTGCTGATCACCGGATCGGTGTTTCCGGGAAGAACGATATTCAAATGAAAGACCATCGTGTCGGGATGGTTGAAACTGCACTCGTCGAGATCCTCCGCGAGGATCTTGATCTCAAACGAGGTCCTTTTGCTGAAGTCGTATACGTCGCAACGGCTGTCCCACACGAGCTTCGCGCGGTACAGTCCCGGTCCCTCTTCCACGTACTGGATCTCCATGCCCACGTCTGCGGGATTAAACCCGTCGGGTATGACGCCCAGCACGATCTGGTCGCCGTCGTCATCATGGGCTTCGATGGGCCACTCGGCGGGGTTTCCCTCCACCACCGATGCGGTGATATTCGGGGTGGTGAAGTAGGCGTTGGAATTATCCGGAGGCTCGACCATGACGTTCACCTTCAACGTATCGGATAGGGGCACGCTGCAGGCGTCATCGTAGGCGACGATGCCGATCTGCACGGGGCCATTTTCCTCGAAGGGGCATCGGTCGAAGCACACGTCGAAGGTGACGGTGCTTCCGTTGATGAGGGTGGCTTTGCGGACGGAAGGAAGAATTCCGCTGACATCCTTTTTCATATTCAGCGGTATCGCCCGGATGCTGACGTTTTCCGTGTAGTTATCGGCCTCCCTCAGGGCGTCGGCATCGGATACCTGCACCTGTATGCAGCGTTGGGTGTCGGCGACATCATTCGAAAAACTCACGGTCATCTCTTCGTCGTATGAGAAATTGGCGTCGGTCACTTTCTTTCCGAGGATCTGCGGCGGCTCGGCGGGAGCGCATCCGTCCACCACCAGCATCTGGAAGTCGCGTCTGACTTCGCCGATCTTCACGCCATCCCGGTACTCTTCACAGCGCACGGCAAAGACAAAGAGTCCAAGCACGGTGGGCGTCACGGTCAGGAATCCGTCTTTCGAGATGTGGAGGTCAGGCGCGCCGCCGATAATGTTGGAAGGTCCGAAGGGCGACCTGTAATTGACGAGGGGATACGGACGCGGACGCGGTCGGCGGTCGGGCAGGGGGAGCGCATCCGCGGTTTTTGTGTTCAGGGGCGTCACAAGCGAGTAAACGAGTGAATCGCCATCGTCGTCGACGCCGGCAAAGTCGACGTAGTAAGGCCGGCGGGGACAGGCGTAGTCGTTCAGGGGCGGGAACAGCCGCGGCGACGAATTGTAAAACGGCTGGCCGTTCGCCACCACCGCGGGAAATTCGAGATAAAAGGTCTGGCCTGCGTATAGCCCTGACGATAAAGGATCGTCGCTGTAGATGTTGGTGATGCTATAGTTGCGGCAGCACCGCTCCCAGGATAGGTAATAGCCGTCCGGGTCGCCGTATTGTTCCGCCGTGAGCTCGACCACGGTGGAGTACAGCATCCGCGTGGTGACAATCTCACCGTGAGAGCACGAGGGCTGTGTATAGCTCACCGGCGTTTGAGTCACCAGCGGGAGGAAGACGTCCATCATCACGCGGTTGTCCCGCTTGCGGAAAATGCGCGCGTCGACGCTCGGATCACGAGCCCCGATACTTCCGTTCAATTCGTCAAAATACAGGATGAGGTTGATGCGGTATCTGCTGCCGGAGAGATGAATCATCTCGAACTCCCCACCCACAATATGCGACGCCGCCACCGGAAATGCCCCCAAACACAGAAAAAACAGGATTATTTTTTTCATACGCCCGCACCAGACCTTAAATATAAGAAATGGGGTTCAGTCGTAAAACCCCCCATATTGCGTAGTTTTGCGAAATTTATCGCCATCGATCGTCTCAAAAATAACCGGTTTCCGACAACGGGATACGGAATGTGCCAACGATGGCCGGTGGACGAACCACGTGAGTGGATACTAAATCAACGGATCAGGTAATCAGAATTGTGGTAAAAGGAGAAATTATAGAAAACATCCGCGTCGATAACATGGCGGCAGAGGGCAAGTGCGTGTCGAAGAGCAGCGGACTGGTGATCTTCCTGGAGGGTTGCGCCCCCGGAGACCTCGTCAACGCGCGGGTGACGAAAATAAAAAGCAGCTTCCTGGAGGCGAAGGTTACCGAGATCGTCGAATACGCGGCTGACCGGGTCGAACCGTTCTGCATTCATTTCGGATTGTGCGGCGGCTGTTCCTGGCAACACATCCAGTATGAAAAGCAGCTGCGCTACAAACAAAAACAGGTGACCGACAACCTGCAGCGCATCGGTGGACTGACCCTTCCGGAAGTTTCGCCGATATTTCCTTCCGCCCGCACGCGGTACTACCGGAACAAGCTCGACTTCACTTTCTCATCGCAGCGCTGGCTAACTTACAGCGAGATGGAAAATGTGAAAGCCGGG
>DASVOT010000330.1:0-5777 GCA_036383235.1 Chryseosolibacter sp. | reverse complement strand
GCCGGCTTTCCGTGAAAGACCTCATGAGGGTGAAGGGAATCGGCCAGGCCAAAGCGATTTCCATCATCGCTGCCCTGGAGCTCGGCCGCAGGAGAAGGGACGTCGATCAGGACGTCCGGCCGCGCATTTCCAGCTCGAGGGACTGCTTTGAAATATTGAAAGCTCATTTACAGGACATTAAGCACGAGGAATTCTGGATCCTTTTGCTGAACAGGGGCAACCGGATGATCAAAAAACACCAGATCAGCCAGGGAGGCGTCGCAGGCACTGTGGCAGATCCCAAGATCATTTTTAAACTTGCGCTGGAAGACCTGGCGAGCGGTATCATCCTGGCTCATAATCACCCGTCAGGAAATCTGACGGCAAGCCAGGCGGATATTGATTTAACTAAAAAGATTAAAGAAGCCGGTAAACTGCTGGAAATTCAGGTGCTCGATCATCTGATCGTCGCCGGACAAAAATATTTTAGTTTTGCCGATGAGGGAATGTTATAGCGCATGAATCGAACGAGACTTATTGGGGGGAGTGTACTTGTTTTACTGATCATCGCGGGATGCGTCATCGGATTTCAGACCAAGGACCCGGTTGAAAAACCAAGCATCCCGCCGGAACCCATTAAAGCCGCCCTACCGAACCCTTACGTTCAAAAACTCCTGCACGAGTACGAGGAAAAGATGGTCGATCTCCTCCACGACACCAAGACCCCCGGTCTCGCGATCGCTGTCGTTCAGGACAGCACGATCTTGTTTATGAAAGCGTATGGCTTGCGCGAAGTGGGAACAACGGATTCCGTTGACGTTCACACCGTCTTCAGACTCGCCTCCGTATCAAAATGTTTTGCGCCGGTTTTGACGGGTCTGCTGGTGGAAGCCGGCCTTCTTCACTGGAATGATCATGTCACGCGGTATCTCCCGCATTTCCAGCTGAAGTCCAGGTCGAGTACCGACAGCCTGACGCTTACGCACGTGCTATCGCACACGACGGGCCTCCCCTATCACACCTACACCACCCTGGTGGAGGATGGCCTTGACCTCGATACCATGCTGGCTCAGCTTAAGAATGTCAACATCATCGCCAAGCCCGGCGAGCTTTACAGCTACCAGAACGTGGCCTACAGCATTATCGGCGCGGTGATAGAAGCGCGAACGGGCAAAAGCTACCAGACCCTGATGAGGGAAAAGGTATTCACGCCGCTTCACATGGACGATGCGTCGATGACCTATGAGGCCATGACGCAGAACCCCGACGTTGCAAAGCCCCATCTCCACTGGCGAAAAGGCTGGAAGACTACCTCCATTTCGGATACCTATTACAACGTGGGCCCTGCTGGCGGAGTCAATGCAAGCATATCCGACATGGCGGAATGGCTCAAGGTTCTGCTCGGCACCCGAAGCGATTTTATCAAGCAGCAGACCCTTGAAAAAATCTTTACTCCGAGGGTAAAGGCCAAAACAAAAAATCATTATTTCAGAAAATGGGTTGGCCGGTCGGATGCCTATTACGCGCTCGGCTGGCGCGTCCTTAATTTCAAGAATGACACCTTATTGTATCATGGCGGCTATGTAAGAGGATACCGCAGCGAGCTGGCCGTCGATCAGCGAAGCCGGATCGGAATCTGCGTGCTTGGTAACGGCCCGGGACGTCTGGTCGATAATGCCGTACCCATGTTCTTCAACCTCTTTTACAATCAGCGCGATTCCATCTTGTACTGGCAGCATAAGCAGCAGATAATGGCCGCCGGTCCGCTGGTAAAAAACTAGCAGGTGTTGAGGTGCCAGCTTGAATGTTTTCGGGCCCCCGGTCAACTTTTTACGAGTTTATATGAAAACCAACCGTATAATCGCCTTTCTCGCTCTCGGCGTCGTGGTGATCACGATCATTTACTCCTTCCTTGGAAGCCAGGACGACACGGCTTACATAAAAAAAATTGAAGAGGAACGACGGGAAAAAGACCGGTTTATGCGCGCCTCGCCCGAATCGCCATTTGCCAAGGCGCCCGGTGAATATAAAGGCCTAAAATATTTTCCTCCCGACATCCACTACCGGGTCGTTGCACAGCTGCAGCCGATCAGGGAGAGAAAACCGGTTATATTGTCGACCAACGACGGCGACGAACAACGCTACGTCGAGTATGCTCATGCTGTATTCAACCTCGACGGCGTTTCGAACAGGCTCCTTATACTTGAAATCGCTGACCCGGGTCCATCACACGGAAACCTGTTCCTCGCGTTTGGCGACGAGACGAGCGCCCGCGAGACGTATGGAGCCGGCCGCTATCTCGACGTTGCGAAGGTACCGGGCAGCAATACCATCACCCTTGATTTTAACCTCGCCTATAACCCGTACTGCGCTTATAGTGATACCTACTCATGCCCGCTTCCGCCACGGGAAAATATTCTCGCGATTCCCATCAAGGCCGGAGAGAAGAGCTATCATTGACGCCGTCGCACGCGGCTGGCAGGCTGGAAATCCCTGCAGGCGCGCCGGCAAGCCCGCCGAATCTAATGTGCATAAATTGTGGGTTAAATATCGCCGGCAGCCAATACCTTTGATTGCCCTTACATGCACGGGCGTCGGCTTTTTATGTGCTTTACATTCAAACGCTTATTTTTGAATTTTTATTTGAGACCAAAGGCATGACGATAGCATACAATTGGCTGAAAGAGTACATAGATATTCCTGAATCCCCGGAGGAAATCGGAAAGGTCCTTACTTCTCAGGGCCTCGAGGTGGAGAGCGTGAATGTGTTTGAAACCGTAAGAGGCAGCCTGAACGGGCTGGTGGCCGGAGAAGTGCTCACCTGTGCGAAACATCCCAACGCTGATAAGTTGTCGCTTACCACGGTGAGCATCGGAGGTGAGCAACCGCTTCGCATCGTTTGCGGGGCTCCGAATGTGGCACAGGGACAAAAAGTGGTCGTTGCACCTGTGGGGACGACGGTATTTCCCCTTAAAGGCGAACCGTTTGCCATTCGCTCGGCAAAAATACGCGGCGAGGTTTCTGAGGGAATGATTTGCGCCGAGGATGAAGTTGGCCTGGGGGAGAGTCATGCCGGCATTATCGTGCTTGAAAGCAGCGCAACGGTCGGCATGCCGGCATCGCGCTATTTTAACATTCAGTCAGATCACGTCCTTGAAATCGGGCTGACCCCCAACCGCGCGGATGCAGCCTCGCACATTGGTGTCGCCCGTGATATCAAGGCTTTGAAAAACCGCCTGATCAAATGGCCTGTTGTTGACGCCTTCCGGACGGAAAACAGGAATTTAACCATCCCCGTAGTCATTGAGAATACGGAGGCCTGCCCCCGGTACTCTGCTGTTACGATCAGCGGTGTGTCTGTTGCGCCGTCCCCTCAATGGCTTCAGCACCGCCTGCGGTCAATCGGGCTGACGCCGATCAATAATATCGTCGACATCACGAACTTCGTCTGTCACGAAATGGGGCAGCCCCTTCATGCCTTTGATGCGGAGGCTATTAAAGGCAATAAGGTAATCGTAAAGACCTTGCCTGAGGGAACGAGGTTTACCACGCTTGATGGCAAGGTTCGAACGCTGCTGGCAACCGACCTGATGATCTGCCACGGCGGGAACGTACAAAAAGGGGAAGAAGAAGGGATGTGTATCGCGGGGGTGTTTGGAGGGGCTCATTCCGGCATCCGGGAGACCACCAGGAATATTTTTCTCGAGAGCGCCTATTTCTCCTCGGCGTTCATCCGGAAGACTTCCCTTCATCACCAGTTAAAAACAGACGCCTCCTTCCGGTTTGAGCGGGGCACCGATCCCAATATTACTGTTTACGCGCTGAAGCGCGCCGCTTTGCTGATAAAGGAAATCGCCGGCGGAAGCATTTCATCCGAGGTCGTTGACATCTATCCCGGTAAAATAGAAAACCGGAGAATTGAAATCAAAGACCGGAACGTAAACCGACTGATCGGAAAGGCGATTCCGCGGCAGGAAATCCGGTCAATTCTCGGGAGGCTGGATATCGACCTGTTTGAAGAAAAGGAGCACCGCTATGCGGTGTCGGTACCGCCTTACCGGGTGGATGTCAGCCAGGAAGCCGACGTGATTGAGGAGATCTTGCGCATCTATGGTTTTAACAACATCGAGCTATCGCACACGGCGAGCACCGACTATGTAGCCGAATTTCCGGTCCGGAATATCGACCGGTACAGGAAATCAATCGGCGAGCTTCTCGTTACCAACGGTTTTTACGAAATCTGGACGAACTCGCTGACCAATCATGCCTACCAGGAAAAGCACGGGCTGACGTTTGAAGGGGAGCCCGTGGAGATCCTTAACAAATTAAGCGAGGAACAGGGCGTCTTAAGACAGACGATGCTGTTCACCGGGCTGGAGGTTTGCGCGTATAATATCAATCGCAAGCAGAAAGACCTGAAGCTGTACGAATTTGGGAAGATCTACTCGAGAAAAGACACCGGATATCACGAACGGGAGAAGCTGGCCGTGTATATCACCGGAAATGTCGAAACTGAGAACTGGCAACACAAAGTGCAGCCGGCAGGTTACTATGACCTTGCGCAAGCGATTCACAACATATTGGAGAAAACGGGAATCAGAGAGGTAAGACAGGAATCTGAAAGCGACCAGTTATTTGATTATGCTTCAAAGCTGAGCGTTGACAACCAGGTGATTGGCAAGGCAGGCAAGGTCAGATCAGCGTTGTTGAAGGACTTCGGAATCAGACAGGAAATATTTTTTGCGGAGTTGGACACATCCTTGCTTTTCAGGTTTGCAAATCCTAAGTTAGTAATTCAGGAGGTCGCGAAGTTTCCGGAAGTGAAGCGGGATTTGTCGCTTGTGCTGGATGCGCCTGTACGCTTTGATGAAATACGCAGCCTGATCCTCAATACCGAGAAGCGGTTGGTGAAAAATATTGGAGTTTTCGATGTTTATGAAGGGGCAAACATCGGGAAAGGAAAGAAAGCCTACGCATTAAGCTTCACCCTTCAGGATGCGACCAAGACTTTGACAGACGAAGAGATCGAGAAGACGATGCAACGGCTGATTACAGCTTTTGAACAAAAGTTAGGAGCGGTGATAAGAAAGTGAGCGCGATCTGCCGGAAGGGCCGGGAGGTCAGGTTGCAGGTTGAGGTGTGGGAACTTGAATCAATGGACATAAACCCATAAAAACCCCCGATAGTCAATGGATCAAGAGGTATTAAAAACGAATCTCAACGGTTTGGAGCGCAAGCTCCTGGTGCTTGTAAACGAGCACAAGAACCTGAAAGACGAGATTAAAGCCCTAAAAGCGGAGAACCAGGAGCTTAAAAATGCCATCAGGATCCGTGACGAACAAATCGCCGGTTTTCATAATCAACTGAAAATCACTAAAATTGTGGATAATTTACACCCGGAAGACGGAAGTGTTTCGGAGTTGAAGAAAAAAGTAGATGAATACATTAGAGAGATAGACAAATGCATAGCTCACTTAAGTAGATAGCAACCTGTAAGATTATTTGATGGAGGAACTTTCGATTAGAATCAAGATAGCCGACCGCGAATATCCGATGAAGGTGAAGCGTTCGGACGAAGAGAGGGTCAGGACTGCCGGCAAACTCATCAATGAAAAACTGAAATCTTACCGGGAGCAATTTGGGATTGATGATAAACAGGATCTGATCGCAATGGTGGCCTTTGACTGTCTGGTCGATAAGATGGCGGCTAAAGAAACACACCAGGTCATTGACCAGACTGTGTTTGAAAAAGTGAAACAGCTGAACCATCTCGTGTCCCAATCTATACTTTAACTTCC
>DASVOT010000329.1:0-9136 GCA_036383235.1 Chryseosolibacter sp. | reverse complement strand
ATGCGGCGTAAGAATGGTGTTCGGAAGCCCGCGGAGTTCAGAGACGAACTCCTCATTGTTACTTGCCGGCTCGTGCGGAAATACGTCGATCGCACATCCGGCCACTTTTCCGTTCAATATGTTTTCCCGGAGGGCGTGAATATCCACTACGTGGCCCCGGCTCAGGTTGATAAAGATCACTCCCTTTTTCATGATGTCAAATTCGCGCTGGCCGATGAGGTTGGCATTGGAAGCGCGTCCGTCCACGTGCAGTGAAACGACGTCTGCTTTCTCCAGAACCTCTTTCATGGTCTTGCATTTGACCGCGTTTCCCAATGAAAGTTTTTCTTCCGTGTCGTAATAGAAAACTTTCATTCCCATCGACTCGGCGAGGACGGAAAGCTGGGTGCCGATATTCCCGTAGCCGATCAGCCCGAGCTTTTTGCCGCGCACCTCAAAACTTCCCTTTGCGGATTTGTCCCACTCGCCCTTGTGCATTTTCACGGACTTGTCGACGATGTTGCGCATCAGCATGATCATTTCGGCAATGGCCAGTTCGACGACGGAACGCGTGTTGCTGAAAGGGGCGTTGAAGACCGCGACGCCTTTCCGGGTGGCCTCCCCCAGGTCGATCTGGTTGGTGCCAATGCAAAACGCGCCGATCACCATCAGGCGGTTGGCCTGCTCGAGCACTTTTGCCGTGACGTGCGTCTTCGACCGGATGCCCAGTACGGAGACGTTCTTTATTTTTTCGCAGAGCTCGTCCTCCGAGAGCGCTGCGTGATACGTTTCGACATTGAAACCTTCTGTCTTGAGCAACTCAACGGCTACAGGATGGACATTTTCCAGCAGCAGCACGTTGATCCTGTTTTTGGGATACGAAATGGCTGTGTTCAATTTGTTCAGGTATAAAAATTCATCCAGGCTTGGGGTGATATGATCCGCCTTGCTCTTTACGTTTTCACGCGTCACGTTTTCCGTGAATGCATAGAACTTGTTGGCCAGACCGGCGTGCTTGATCTCGTAATCCGTGTAGCCATCTCCAATTACGTAAACATCGCCCGGAAGGTTCAGTTGTTTCAGGCGTTCCACCTTTCCGCCGTTGGCTGACAGCGGATTGTTGACATCAAAGCCGACGACTCTGCCGGTGTCGTCAAAACGGAACTCATTGGCGAGAACATTTTGAGGCTTGATGCCGAAGTCCGTCACGATGGGTTCGATGAATTCCCTGAAACCGTTGGAGATGATATAAATGTTGTCAGCGTATTTTTGAAAAAATTCTTTGTTCCGCTTGAATGATTCGGAAACGCTTCCCTTCAGTCGCTGGATTAGCGGATCCATATGCTGACGGGCCGGCTGAAGAAGGTCCAGCCTTTTCTCGAGGGATGCGCGGAAGGAAATCGATCCATCCATGCCCTGGTTCGTGATCTGGTGGATCTGTTTTTTTCGCTCTTCCCGCTCCGGATGATCCTTCAGGGAGATGTCGGCCAGTACATCAAAGGCTTCTACCTTGGTGAAAGTGCTGTCGAAATCGATTACGAAATACTTATTCAGCTTCATGGCGCTCGTGAAAGCGCAAATGTAAGAAAAGCTTTAAGGTTTCAGCAAAAAGAGTGAAGCTTAAAGCGGCGATTAGGTCAGCCTGGTCGTGGAAAGCATTCAGCCTAAGTCCAGGCACATGACAGCGGCGGACTCCGGGCAAAGTTTCGAAAACTCCTCCGATTGCTTTACCTCCCGCGGTACTGCATCGCGCGATACGTCTTTAAATCCCTTCTTCTGAAAGAATCCATGCGCCGTCTCTGTCAGCAGATAGACGCTTTTCAATTTTTTCTTTTTTGCTTCTTCGAGCAGGTACTCCGTGATCGTTGTTCCCACGGCTTTCCCCCGGATGCCCATCTTCACAGATAACGATCTCAGCAAAGCGTACGGTCCGTATACTTCCAGACCACCCGTCCCCACCAGGTCGTCGCCTTCATAATAACCAACGAGGAGGTCCCTGTTGTAATCAAGGTCGTCTGCGGGCAGGCCCGACGATTTTAACAGGACGCGGAAAGCGTCGAAGCTCTCCGCGTCTTTGATGAGTTTATAGTTCAGGTCCATCAGACAAAAATTTATTTAGCGCAGCAACCGGGGTCGCAGCACGATTCTTTTGCATTGGCATCCGGAGCGGGCTTCTCTCCATAAAGGGTTATGCTGAAAATGCCCAGGTCACCTGACCTGTATTGTTCAATTTCCGAGCTATTCAAATAAACGGATAAAATTTCATCCGGAACAGTGATTTTTCTTTCTTTCTGAAGCTTCACGGAGGTAAATCCGGCGTCTTTCACCGCTTTCAGATAATCGTCTTTCTGCACGGCGCCGGAAACACATCCGGCATACATCTCGGCACTCGAACGCAACCCCTCGGGCAGGTCGCCTCTCAGCACGATGTCGGAAACACTGAAGTGCCCCCCGGGTTTCAGGATGCGAAAGGTTTCCTGGAACGCACGTGCTTTGTCGGGCACCAGATTGAGCACGCAATTGCTCACCACCACGTCCGCCACATTTTCGTTGACGGGCATGTTCTCAATGTCGCCGTAGCGGAATTCGACGTTGTTGAATCCAAGCTTCTCCGCATTGGCCCGCGCCTTCGCGAGCATTTTTTCGGTGAAATCAACACCGATGACCTTGCCGGACGAACCGGTGAGGGAACGCGCAACGAACGCGTCGTTGCCGGCGCCCGATCCAAGATCGACGACCACATCGCCTTCTTTGATCTGCGCATATTCCGTCGGGAGCCCGCATCCCAGCCCGAGATCGGCGTCAGCAACATAGCCCTTTACCGAGGCATAGTCCTCCGCCATAATGGCTTCATCAATGGTAGCACATCCGCAAGCGGCGCCGCAGCAGCCCGAGGCGTTTTCCTCGCGGCTTTGTTCAGCGATCTCGCTGTACTTCTCTTTTACGATCTTTTTGAGTTCTTCGGCAGTGTTCATGATGCTTTTAAAGTTATAGTGAATTTTTAGATGTTCAAGGAATGGCTGTATCGTAATATTGCGATGGATTTGGGTAAAAAATTTTAGCAGCAGTTTTTTGGATCGAACTCTTCGAACAGGTCGCCCAAAGCCGCCCGGACCTTTCGCCAGTTGTGCTCGTCAATGCAATAACAGACAGCAGGCCCGTCGACGTCTCCTTTTATCAGTCCGACGGCTTTTAACTCTTTCAAATGCTGTGACACCGTTGACTGGGAAAGCGGAAGCTCGTTCACGATGTCTCCGCACATGCAGGCTTTCTGTGTCGCTAGGAACTGGAGAATGGCAATCCGCGCCGGATGCGCCAGCGCTTTCGCAAATGAGGCCAGCTCCAGCTGCGATTTGGTGAATCCTTGTGTTTTGGTCAGTCCCATTTCCTCCTTTATCGCAATTTAACGATAAAATGTTTCGCTTTTCGAAAACAAAGGCTAATTATTTTCGCGAGATCCTTTTGCCGGCCATCCACACTGCATCGCCCGGATCAGAAGGTAACTTTTTTGCTGATCCGAAGTCTTCACTGTGTTTTTGCCATGGTCATGGCGCCCCGTTCAATCAATGTATGTGCGAGGGCATTTAAATAATGGCCGGTTGCAGCTATATCAAGGCTGGTCCCTACTTTTCAGACTGTTTCCCTTCTTTGATCATAGACACGGCTTTTTCAACCTGCTGTGAGTAGGAGTCAACGGCGTTTGCGGCCACGGCGATCTGTTCCTGTGCTTCGTTCCAGTTTCTTTGTTCTATCGCTTCGCGGATCCCGGGCAAGGTCTTGACGCCGTACCCCGTGTAATAGCCGGGGGAGTAGATCGTATGCCGGTACCAGGGGCGCCGCGGCAGGCCGGATGTGGACAATAATCGTTGCTCCGCCTGGCAGAGCAGCGCATTCAATTCCCTTTCATTCGGCCCAGGGGTGTTCTGGCCGGAGAGTTTCTCGAATTCTTCCGAAGCGGTGCCAAGCCTTGCCATCGCATTCTGAAGGGAGGAGAAATCCAGATAGGGCACCGCTTCTTCCGGTTTGGGTGACACGAATTTTTTGGCGGGGTCTGCCGCGTACAGAAATCTTTTCTCGCTGATCAGTTTATTTTCGGCGTCGGTGGCTTTTCTCATATTGTCGAGCAGCGCGATGACATCGGTGAGATAGGAATTGGCGGTGGTGTAAAAGGATTTGAATACGAACGGAAGGCGCTGCGCGTCAGCCAGCCTGAGGGTTGCGCGGCCCGCGGTTTTTGCCAGGGCGATGCCGTATTCAAAGGTTGGGTCTTTGAAGCGGGTATAGTGATCGAATGAGTCATAGATCGAGTGGTATTCGCCGCCGCCGCCTTCTCCGCCGAAACCGAGGTTGAGAGCGGGCACGCCGACATGCTGGAAGAATGGCGAGTAATCGGAGCCTGATCCCAGCGCCCCCAGCCTGACTTCTTTTTTGTCCAGGATCTCCATCCTGCTTTTTGGATCTCCCGCGTTGACGGCCTGCGCGGACATGCTTCTTTCGAGTATGCTGATGTGGTTTTCCGGGTCCTCCACGTCGCGGGCGATCTCCGTTACGAATTTTTCCAGCGTGTGCGAGCCGCCGGCGTAAAGGAATCCCCGCTCATTTCCGTCGGAGTTGATATAGGCAACGGCTTTTTGTTTCAGTTCTTCCGCGTGTGTTTCCACCCATTCGGTTGAACCGATGAGACCGGGTTCTTCCCCATCCCACGCGCAGTAGATGATGGTGCGCTTTGGCTTCCATCCTGTCTTCACAAGCTCGCCGAGGGCCCGGGCTTCCTCCATCATCGCGACCAGGCCGCTGACCGGGTCAGATGCGCCGTTCACCCATGCGTCGTGGTGATTGCCGCGCAGCACCCATTGGTCGGGTTCTTCGGAGCCCTTTAGTCTGGCGATGACGTTGTAGCAGGGCACGATGTCCCAGTTAAATTCCAGTTTGAGATGAACGGTGGCCGGTCCGGGGCCGATGTGATACGTGAGGGGTAGGGCGCCCCTCCATCCGGGCGGAGCAACGGGCCCCTGAAGGGAGGCGAGCAGTGGCTCCGCATCTCCGTATGAGATGGGCAGTACCGGAATCCTGAGGAGGACATCGGATTCCTTTCGCTCGATTCTTTTCGCATCTTCTGTCGCTCCGTATCCGGGCGTTAACGGATCGCCCGGTGCAACGGGCAGGTCGATGACGGAACCGCGCTGGGCCCCCGACTGATTTTTGTATGCGCCCCGCGGGTAGACATCGCCCTGATAATATCCATCCTCTTCCGGATCGGAATAAATGATACACGCGAGGGCTCCGTGCTCTTGTGCCACCTTGGGCTTGATGCCCCGCCACGACCCTCCATACTTTGCGATGACGATCTTTCCTTTCACATCAATGCCGAGTCGTTCAAGCTGCTTGTAATCATCGGGCAGCCCGTAATTTACAAACACCAGCTCCCCCGTTACATCGCCGTCAGGCGAATAGCAATTGTAAACAGGCAGTTGTTCATCTTTTTGTGCCGAAGTGCCATCTTCCTTTAATGCCGGTTCAACGAGTTTCGCCCTGAATTTTCGCGGCGACGTCATCTCGAGAATACGCACCCGGGGGGTAGGGAAGAGCACGTGAAAGGTTTCTATCTCAGCTTCATAGCCCCAGCTCCGGAACTGGTCGCGGACAAATTCTGCGTCCTGCTTTCCATAGGGCGAGCCCAGATGGTGCGGCCGTGCGGCGAGTTTCTTCATCCACTCTTTCAGATTCGAGGGCTGGAGCTGGCCATCAAACCGCTTTTCGATCTGCAGCTCTACCTGCGCTTCCGCCTCTGTAAACCCGGAAAGTCTGTTGTTTTGTGAGTAGAGCCCGAATGAAACCAGGAGCGCGATCGCCAGTAACGTGAGACGCATAATCAGGAGTTTGTGAAAGTGAAATATTGCCCAATATAATCCGAAGGATGAAAGGATAAAAACGGAAGGGGCATGAAGGGCTTCACAGATGGGCATGAAGGATTCAGGTCAAAGGCTTAACGACCACTTGGATCTGCGATGTGGAACACCCGCCGAATCGCGAACGCCAGGCCAGTTAGACCCACCGCCGGTACGGCATTAAATTATTATGGAATTAGGAAAAACAGTTTCTATTGAACGCCGCGACACCGCAAAAGCAAGCCTGGCACTGGGAAATCAAGCCGGAAACGTTCTGGTTTCAGTGGCAATTACCGCAACTGTGGAGGTACAGGCACCTCTTGCTCAGGATCGTTCGCCGTGATTTCCTGATCCATCACCAGCAGACTCTCCTGGGCCCCTTGTGGATCGTCTTTCAGCCCCTGATTATATTGGTTATGTACGTCCTGGTCTTTGACAAGGCTGTGGGGTTGCCTACGGATGGCCAGCCGCCGATCCTGTTTTACTTGTCGGGCATAATATTGTGGACACTTTTCTCCGAATGTTTCGCCGGCACCGCTTTCACTTTCACTCAAAACGGCGCCCTGTTCGGCAAGGTCTATTTTCCGAGGCTTATCATTCCGCTTTCGGCCGTGGTGGTAAACCTGGTGCGGTTTGGCATTCAGTTCGCCATTTTTTTCCTGCTGCTGCTTTTTCTCCGGCCTTCGCGCATTACGGGTGATCCCATTTCCTGGGTGTCGTCCTTTCTCTTTTCGGTACCGGTCATCGCAGGACTCGGTCTGGGCCTGGGCCTGGTGTTTTCCATTCTCACGGCGAAGTACCGCGACCTGGTGAATGTCATCCACCTGATTGTCCGCCTTTTGATGTTTGCGACCCCGGTGATTTATCCGCTCAGCATGGTCAACCCTGACATGCGGACGTGGGTGGACCTTAATCCATTGTGTTCGCTGGTGGAGCTGTTTCGATACGGATTTTTGGGCGCCGGCACCTTTACCGGATCGGGGTTGCTCTACAGCTTTCTCTGCATGACCGTCGTGCTATTGTCGGGTTGGCTGTTGTTCAACAAGTTTGGGAACAGGTTACTGGATGTGATTTGATATGGGTGGCGCGATCATTCAGGTGGACAGGTTGTCGAAGCTCTATGCCTTAGGGCAGGTGGGAACCGGTTCTTTCCGCCAGGATTTGAAACGGTGGTGGCTTTCAACCATCCGGAACAAAGAAGATCCGTTCTTTTTTGACACGCACCAGGCGGATCCATACCGGATCTGGGCGCTGAAAGATGTCTCTTTCGAGGTGAAGGAAGGAGAGGTGCTCGGGATCATCGGCCGCAATGGGGCCGGGAAATCGACGCTTCTCAAGATTTTGTCAAACATCATCCGCCCCACCTCCGGCCACGTGCGGGGACGCGGGCGTGTGAACAGCCTCCTGGAGATCGGCACCGGATTTCACGATGAGCTCTCCGGTCGTGAGAACATTTACCTCAACGGGTATTTCCTGGGGATGCAGCGAAGGGAGATCAAACAGAAGTTTGAGGAGATCGTAGAATTTTCAGGCATTTCGAAGTTTCTCGATACACCTGTGAAACGATACTCATCCGGGATGTACATGCGACTCGCTTTCGCCGTAGCTGCGCACCTTGAACCGGATATTCTGATCGTAGATGAGGTGCTGGCCGTTGGCGATGCGGAGTTTCAAAAAAAGTGCCTCGGCAAAATGCACGATGTTTCCGCCAGACAGGGCAGAACCATTCTTTACGTCAGCCATAACATGCCCTCGGTGACAAACCTTTGCCAGCGCGCGCTCCATCTTGAAAACGGGAAGATGGTGGATATCGGTCCCGCTTCCCGGGTTGTGAATCAGTATCTCAGCAAAAATCAGCGATCGCTTCACTATCAGTTTTGGGATAGCCCTGACATTGCGCCTGGAAATAATTACATCCGCATGCAATTCGTAGAGCTAATTCCCCACTTAAAAAATGAATCCGATCCGATCGACATCCGAACGCCACTAACGGTCCGGTTTAAATTCTGGAATTTGATAGCGCAGCAAAACATTTGCGTGGGACTGCATTTATTCACCACGGCACGGGAATGTATTTTTGATGTTAGCTCGATGCCACAAGAGTTTAGCAAGGGCTTGGTGGAAGGCCAATGTGAAATTCCGGGTAATTTCCTCAATGATGGCAGTTATTACTTCTCGTTGATTTTTGTGAAAGATACATCGGTCGAGCTCTTCTATTTTGAAGAATGCCTCGCGCTGGAAGTGGAGGATTACCGGATAAACATGAATTGGTATGGGAAGTGGTCAGGTTACGTACGCCCGAAGTTTCCTTTTCACGTAAGGCAGGTTGCCCGCGAAAAGGAGGCGATCTCAGGGACATGACTTTTTCTAAATATATAATACATCATCTGGATCTTTCCAATCGGCCGGAACCTTTGCTCGACGTCACCGACCCCGGGCACTATTGCGTCTTCTGGTATCGATCGGTACCCCTTGGTGAATCCTATCTGCTGTTGAGCGATGCCATCGCGCCGGAAGCGTTCTGGAAGAAATGTCTGCAAGCCATTGCTTCATCGCTGGAAATGTATGCAGCCAAAGAAAACAGACCGTTGTCCCTTTCATCGCTCTCACCTGATCCGGTCAGCATCCGCACGGCCTGCGCCCGGATCCTGGAGGATTTCCATCCGCAAATTCTGCCGCAGCGCTGCGACGTTTCAGTCGTGATCTGCACCCGCAACCGCGCAGGGTACTTAAAGAATTGCCTGGAAAGCCTGAGGGACCAGGTTTGCCAGCCTGCCGAGGTCATTGTTGTCGACAACGGTTCGGATACGGACGAGACGGCAAAGGTCGCATCGGGATTCAATGTCCGCTACATCCGCGAAGACACTCGCGGACTCGACGTTGCGCGCAATACGGGTGCGCGTGCGGCAACGGGCGCCATCGTCGCTTTTACGGATGACGACACGCTTCCCGATAAGCTGTGGGTCTATCGAATTTATGAAACGTTCCGCGACCCGAAGATTGCTGCAATGACCGGGCTGGTGATCGCCGCCTCGCTCGACACGGAGGCGGAAGTGATTTTCGAAAAGTTCTGGCCCTTTAATCGCGGCTACCGGGACAAGATTTTTGATTCTCAGTTCTTCCGGGCACGCCTGGACGATGGCCCGCCTGTCTGGGAGATCGGGGCGGGTGCGAACATGGCGTTCCGAAAAGAGATTTTCGACGAGGTGGGATATTTTGACGAACGCCTTGACGTGGGAGCAGCGGGGTGCAGCGGTGACTCCGAGCTT
>DASVOT010000328.1:0-2712 GCA_036383235.1 Chryseosolibacter sp. | reverse complement strand
GGTTTTGCATATCAGGAACGCGGTTTCCGTGACTGAAGTCACTGATGGTTATAGTAAAAGCGAAGAAGTTTGAAGAAAGAGGTTTCCTGGAAGGATAAAATGAAAGTAGAACAGATTTATACGGGTTGTCTTGCACAGGGCGCTTACTACATCGTTTCGGATGGAGAAGCTGCCATCATTGATCCGTTGCGGGAGGTCGAACCCTACATGGATAAGGTCGAAAAAGACGGGGCTAAGATCAAGTATGTTCTTGAGACGCATTTCCACGCCGATTTTGTCTCGGGCCACCTTGACCTCGCTTCGAAGACCGGGGCGCGAATTGTATACGGGCCAAATGCGAGCCCGAAATTCCGGGCCCATATTGTCCGGGACGGGGAAACGCTGAAACTGGGTAAGGTCACGATAAAGGTGCTGCATACCCCGGGGCATACCCTCGAATCGACGACCTACCTGCTAAGGGATGAAAACGGGAAAGATCACGCAATCTTCACCGGCGACACGCTCTTTCTCGGGGATGTCGGGCGCCCGGATCTTGCGCAGAAGGCCGCGCACATGACCCAGGAGGAATTAGCCGGACTTTTGTATGACTCGCTTCGAAACAAGATCATGCCACTTGCCGATGATGTCATCGTATATCCCGCCCATGGTGCCGGATCTGCCTGTGGCAAGAACATGATGACAGAAACGGTGGACACGCTTGGAAACCAGAAAAAGTTCAACTACGCCCTGCGTGCAAACATGTCGAAAGAGGAGTTTATCAAAGAAGTTACAGATGGACTGTTGCCGCCGCCTTCCTATTTTCCTGAAAACGTAAGGATGAATCGCGAGGGGTATGAGAGCATCGACAAGGTGCTTCACAAGGGCACGAGGGCATTGACGGCCGCAGAATTCGAGTTCGCGGCGAACGAGGCCGGCGCCATCGTACTGGACACCCGGGATCCCGCGGCATTTGCAAAAGGATTTATCCCGAAATCGATCAACATCGGAATCGACGGAAGCTTCGCGCCCTGGGTGGGTGCGCTTATCCCGGGGGTTAGTCAGCCTCTGTTGATCATCGCACAAGAGGGGCGCGAGGCAGAAGTGGTGACGCGCCTGGCCAGGGTTGGCTATGACAATACGCTCGGCTTCCTGAAGGGGGGATTCAAATCGTGGCTGCAGGCAGGGAAACAAATCGATACGATCGAGTCCATCTCCGCGAAGGAATTCGCCAGGCGGTATCATGCGTTCGGGCCTCCGGTTTTTGATGTGCGGAAGGAAAGTGAATACACCCTGGGCCATGTGAAAAATGCCGTGAACACTCCTTTGGATTTCCTGAACGAGCACCTGGCCCGTATTCCCAAAGACAGAGAGGTGTATATCCATTGCGCCGGCGGCTATCGGTCCATGATCGCTGCCTCGATCCTGAAGGCCCGCGGCTGGGAAAATGTCGTGGATGTAAGCGCGGGCTTTAAGTCGATATCCGAAACGGATGTGCCGCGCACGGACTATGTGTACGGCAATGCCCTTCAGTAATACGGCCCGCATCAGGTATCTGCTGCCGTCATATCCGGTTCACTAACTGTATCCATTCCTTCTCTCTATCCAATACCCGTTTCATGTATGGGCGCTCCGGCAGGGGCCGTCGGCAGGCGGAATATTTTTTTATATCTCCTGGCAAAGGAAATCTTATGGAAACCACTGAAACCACGGGGGAAAGGGTGAGGAGAAACACACCCATAAAGGAGAATGTCAGGATCGATGAGAAGACGAAAGCCAATATAGAGTATTTCGCTTCCATTGGATCAGCGGCAATAGATGGACGGATTGAGGAACTGGAGAAGGAGTGGGACATTGAAAGGACACTTGAATTGAACGCCGCCGTTTTCGCGTTTACCGGCACGATGATGGGCGCGTTGGTCAACAGGAAATGGCTGCTGCTGCCCGCCGTCGTAACTGCGTTCCTTGCGCAGCATGCGATCCAGGGATGGTGCCCGCCGGTACCGCTATTCCGGAAGTTTGGCATCCGCACCCGCGGTGAGATAGACGCCGAAAAGTACGCCCTGAAAGGCTTAAGAGGAGATTTCAATGACATCGATAACGCCGATGAAGCGTGGACGGCCGTCCATTGAGAATTGTCTGGCTACAGTTGAGCAACGTTGTTGGAGAGGGGTTCTCTTCAATCCGCGGCAAAGACGCCGTGTGCTCCCATTTCTGTGTCGGCGTATGAATGATCGATGAACGGATACTTTCCTTTCTCAGGCAGCACGAACTCGACGATCGCACCCTGGGCGGGTCCCAGGTAGACGGCCTGCATGCCAACCAGTTCATTCGCCGGGTTGCCATCCAGCCATACCTTGTCAAAGATGGTTCCGATGACGTGAAAACTAGTGGCGTTATTAGGACCGACGTTCAGGAAATAAACCCTCACTCGTTCCCCGGCCTTGACGTGCAGAGGGTGCAGGAAATACTGGGCGACCTTGCCGTTGAAGGTAACAAAGGTAGGTTGCTTTTTCATGGCGGTAGCGGTGTCAGGCACGAAGATCTTTCCCTCGCGTTTGAGGTAGTATTCGTTCTGAACAAACGCAAACTCTTTATCGACTTTACCGGGGAATCCATCTTTCGGCTCAACGATCACCATTCCCATCATTCCGGAGATCATATGGAGCAACACCATCGGCGTGGCGCAATGGTACATGAAGACGCCTGGATAGTTTGCCGTCCAGGTAATATGGA
>DASVOT010000327.1:0-5224 GCA_036383235.1 Chryseosolibacter sp. | reverse complement strand
TTTCGTCTGGAATTCATTTTTTATCTATTTGGGATTTTGGAAACAGATTTATAAAAGGCCAAAGCGGACGAGCGGAATTTACCGGATTCCCGTCCAAAATTCTTGGATCATTTCGGCGAAAAATGATCAACGGTACTGTCGTCGTTCCACTCATACTCTATGTGCCGCGCCACTGTGCGTGCGAACTCTTCACCATGCCGGTCGCGGATGAATCCCAGGGTCATATCCATGCCGGCGCTAACACCGGAGGAGGTATAATATTTCCCGTCGACGACCCATCGCGCTTCCCGCTGCCACTGCACGTTTGCTCCAAAAGAAGTGGCCCAATCGAAGACCCTTTTGTTGGAAGTGGCTTTCCTTCCGTTCAATAATCCCGTCCGCGCCAGCAGGGAGCTTCCGGTGCAAACGGTCAGCACATACCGAGACCCTTCTCCAATGGCCCGTATACAATCGGTCAGGGGCTTGTTATCGACCTCTCTTCTGACGCCCGGGCCTCCGGGAATCAGGAACACATCCGTGCCGCCCGCGATGTCGCTCAGTGGCCGGCTAAGAACAGAAAGGCCATGGTCGTTCCGGATGGTGTCGCCTTTTTCCGAATAAAATGAAACACGGTAGTGGTCAGTGAGCCTTCCAAGGATTTCAACCGGGCCGAAAACATCCAGCGTTTCGAATCCATCGAACAGCAATACTGCCACATTCATCGCATTGGTGTTGTCTTTTTCCATCGCAGCTCGTTTGTGTCGCCTATCCCGAGATTTCAAACGTCGTTAAAGTTAACTTTTCAGGCGCTCCGGGCCAAACATTTCTCCCGGCGGGGAAATATTTATGAAACCTGCGAATAAAAACCGGCAATCTGCTAGCTTAGCATACGTCTTCCATTATCCAAAACGGAACATCATGGCTCCCTCACGAAGAAGGTTTATTAAAAGCGGTGCTGCCCTTACCACCTTGTCGACGTCTGAAATGCGCCTTGGATTTCTTTCGACCCTTCGCGACGTCGCAAATATCGAACTGTGTCTGGCGTATTTCTACGGATTGCAGGAACGCAAAATGGATTTGTCCAAGCAAATGGGAGTGAGGGGTGTCGTGTCGCCTTCAAGTCCCTGGATGGTGGGCATGCGGGGCGTACAACCGTGGACACCCGAAGCCCTGACCGCCGTGAAAGACGCCTACGAAAAGAGAGGGCTGCACTGGAGGGTGCTTGAAGGGACGCCTCCGCTTGATAAAGCGAAGCTCGGCCTGCCCGGCCGCGACGAGGAGATCGAACACTTCATCCTGCTGATGAAGAATATGCAGCAGATCGGACTGGACACCATATGCTATAACTGGATGCCGGTCATCAACTGGGCGCGGACAGATTTTGAGAGAAAAGGGCGGGGTGGCGCGCTGGTCACCGCATTTGATTACGACGCCGTCAAAGATCTGCCTTTAACAGAGTACGGCGAAGTAACGCCGGATGCGATGTGGAAGAACATGGAATATTTTCTGAAGGCTGTGGTGCCCGAGGCGGAGAAATACGGAATCAAGCTGGCGCTGCATCCCGACGATCCGCCGGTAGCCTCCATTCGCGGGATCTCCCGGATCATGACAAGCGCCGACGCATTTAAGAGATTGATTGAGATGGTGCCGAGTCCCAGCAACGGGCTCACACTTTGTCAGGGTACGTTTGCAACGATGGGCGAGGATATTCCATCCGTGATCCGGTATTTCGGGAAGCGCAAGAAGATTTTTTTTGTCCACTTCCGCGATATCCGCGGGACCAAAACCCATTTTGAAGAAACGTTTCACGATGAAGGGAAGACCGATATGTACCAGGCGATGAAGACCTATTTTGAAGTAGGGTTCAATGGTCCTTTGCGTCCGGATCATGTCCCGACCGTAGCGGGAGACAGCAACGAGCATCCGGGATACAGCGAGTTGGGTACCCTGTTCGCAATCGGCTATATCAAGGGACTGATGCAAGCTGCGTCGAAAGAGATGTGATCGATACAAGACGGCGTTTCGCCCACCCATATTTTCTCAATTTCATACGTGCCTGCATTTACGTTTTCGCGTTGGCTTTCGCCTGCTGACGGTGCTGCAGGTTCGCGGATTTGTACAGCCCGCGACACAGCAGTGTAGAATAATGCTACAAGGTTGAACCGGCAATTTTTTTTCAGGACGCTGGAATGCAGCGACTTAGCATTTGTATGCGGGGACTGGTACAGGATTGGTAAAACAGGTCCGCAGAGAATCAAAGTTCAACTTAACGAAAGTAAGCTATGAAAAAGATAATGTTGGCAGTTTGTTTAATGTTTGGCGCGGCTACGCTGGTGAGCGCACAGGAAAGAGATTCAACCGCTACGAATGGACAATCACAGTCCATGCAGGACCAGGATCGCCAGCAGATTTCGATAAGTGAGCTTCCTGACGCTGTGACGGCAAAACTCGAGTCGCAGGATTATTCAGGGTGGACGATCGGAAATGCCTACAAGAAAACAGACGCATCAAAAGACAATACTGAAGTGTACATCGTCGAGCTGAAAAAGGGGACGGAAACTAAAAATGTCAAATTCGACAAGGATGGCAACGAACTGAATCGCGATGCGAACGAAATGGACGACAATCAGGGTCAGCATCACGATCAGGGCCAGCTGCAGACGGATCCTGACAAACAATGATCCGTGTCCACCATGGGAATCAATAGGTTTAGTTAATAGTAGTGAGAGTAGTTCGGGCAACATTAGTAGGCTGAACATAGGGAGGTGTCGCGTAACAGCGGCACCTTTTTTATTTTGCTCCTGCTGCCGGTGAGAGTGGGTCAACAACCTGTGAAACAAACGTTTGTGTTTAATAAATTTAGAACAATTGCTGCCGGGTTGGCGGCAAAGTTTTATTTTTGGCCGATATGAAGTTCACGCTTTTAATGCAGACGCTGGAAGGGGAGCTCTTTACTGATGAGACCACGAGGCGATTATATGCGACGGACGCGTCTGCTTACCGGGAGATACCGGTAGCGGTAGTCTTCCCCCGGTCTGAAGCCGACCTTCTTGCGCTGATTCAGTTTGCGACCGCGAACAAAACTTCCCTCATACCACGGACCGCCGGGACTTCCCTCGCCGGGCAGGTGGTCGGCGGTGGCATCGTTGTTGACCTGTCGAAATATTTCAACCGCATCATTGAGGTCAACGCGGAAGAGCGGTGGGCGCTGGTAGAACCTGGCATCGTCAGGGATGACCTTAATAAATATCTGAAGTCCTTTGGTTATTACTTCGCGCCTGAAACTTCCACTGCGAACCGGGCCATGATCGGGGGAATGATCGGAAACAATTCCTGTGGTTCGAATTCGGTCGTTTATGGAAGCACCCGCGAACACCTGTTGGAAGTAAACGCCTTGCTGTCAGACGGCAGTAAAGTCTCATTCGCCCCCCTTGCGAAGCAGGATTTTCTGGCGAAGGCCGGCGCCGGCGGAGATTCGCTCGAAAACAAGCTCTACCGGCATATCCACAGCGTTCTTTCCAATCCCGACAATATCCGCGAGATCGAGAAGGAATTTCCGAAGGCAACGGTGCGGCGAAGGAATACCGGGTACGCCATTGACCTGCTGGCGCGCATGCAACCCTTCAACGCCGCAGGGGAGCCTTTTAATTTCAGCAGTCTGATAGCCGGATCGGAGGGGACGCTCGCGCTGGTTACGTCCGCAAAGATACGGCTTACACCGCTGGAACCGCCCCACAAAATACTCGTGTGTATTCATTGTCGCAGCATAGACGAGTCGTTGCGCGCCAACCTTGTCGCGCTGAGGCACAGGCCATCGGCGGTGGAACTTATGGACCATTATGTTTTCGAGGCGACCAAACGCAACACCGGGCAAATCGCGAACCGTTTCTTTATTGAAGGCGACCCACAGGCGATCCTGGTGGCCGAGCTGACGCGACCTTCGGTCGAAGAATCGCAAAGGGATGCAAATGCGCTCGTGGAAGAACTTAAAAGCCAGGGCCTGGGATATTCGTATCCTCTTGTGCAGGGTGAAGACATAAAAAAAGTATGGGACCTGCGCAAAGCGGGACTGGGTCTGCTGTCAAACGTTCCGGGGGACAAGAAACCCGTGCCGGTGATCGAGGACACGGCCGTGGACGTGAATGATCTGCCTGCCTACATCCGCGATGTAGGAGAGCTGTTGAAAAAACATAACCTGTACAGCGTGCATTATGCACACGCCGGGTCGGGTGAAATACACCTGAGACCGATCATCGACCTGAAGCAATCCGAAGGCGTGAAGCTTTTTCGGGCCATTGCCGAAGACACCGCGGCGCTCGTTAAGAAATACGATGGCTCGCTGTCCGGGGAACACGGTGACGGCCGGTTGCGCGGAGAGTTCATCCCCCTGATGATCGGCCAGCATAATTATAACCTCATCAAGGAGCTTAAGAAAGTCTGGGATCCTGACAACATTTTTAATCCGGGTAAGATCGTTGACACGCCGCCGATGGATTCGCACCTGCGTTTTGAAAGAGACCAGGTGACGAAAGAGTTTGGGACGATTCTGGATTTTTCGGAAAACCAGGGCTTCCTCCGTGCGGCCGAGCAGTGTAACGGCTCAGGCGATTGCCGCAAAACGGAACTGAGCGGAGGCACCATGTGCCCCAGCTACATGGCGACGCGAAATGAAAAAGACACCACCCGGGCGAGGGCCAACATCCTCCGGGAAATGATCACGCGCTCCGACAAGTCAAATCCTTTTGCACATGATGAGATCGCCGAGGTGATGGACCTCTGCATCAGCTGCAAAGGCTGTAAGTCGGAGTGTCCTTCGAACGTGGATATGGCCAAGCTCAAGCAGGAATGGCAATACCAGTACTATAAAGAAAAAGGCGTACCCCTCCGCGCCCGGCTGATCGGCAACTTTGCAACCGGGATGAAACTGGCGTCCGCGTTTCCGTGGGCCTATCGGTTTGCTTTTAACAACAAGTTTCCCGGACGCGCGCTCAAGAAGATCATTGGCTTCGCTCCCGATCGCAGTATGCCGGGGATTTCACCCCTGAGCTGGAGAAAATGGTTTAAATCAGAGTTTAAACCCACCGTGAAAAAACCGATCAAGACGGTCTACCTTTTCATCGACGAGCTGTTGAATTACAACGAAGCGGAAATCGGCATCACCGCGGTAAAGCTGCTCGACCGTTTGGGATATGGTATGGTTGTGCTGCGGCATCACGAATCGGGTCGGAGCTTTCTTTCGAAAGGG
>DASVOT010000326.1:0-7414 GCA_036383235.1 Chryseosolibacter sp. | reverse complement strand
ATGACCACCTGCAGGCGCATTTCCCCATGATGCATAAGATCGCCGATCCCGAAAATTCAACCGCGTTCCATTACCGCATCCCGGGCTACAGAGGCAATATCGGAATCATCGCGGCCTACACCCGGACGTTCTGCGGCACCTGCAACCGGATACGCGTCACCGCCCAGGGAGTTCTGAAGACCTGCCTTTACGACAGTGGCGTATTCAGCATCAAACAGGTACTGCGCTCCGGCGCCGATGACGCACAATTGAAGGAAAAATTGGAGCAGGCGTTCAGCCGCCGCGCGAAAGATGGGTTCGAAGCCGAGTCGGGCAACCATCGCCCGGCATTTGAATCAATGTCGACGATCGGTGGATAGATCCTGTCACATACTTTTTCCATTTACGCACAGAGCCTTCTGATGGATAGCAACCTGGTCATCCTCATTTCCTGTTTCTTTCTGATCGCCGTGATCTACTCCTCCGTCGGATTCGGAGGCGGCTCCAGTTACCTGGCCCTGCTCGCCGTCATGGGCGTGCACTTTGAAATCCTCCGGCCCACCGCGCTCCTGTGCAATATTATTGTTGTCACAGGGGGAACCTTTATTTTCTGGAGGGCCGGCGCCCTGGACCTGAAAAAATGTCTCCCCTTTTTAATCGCGAGCGTCCCCATGGCGTTTGTGGGCGGCCTTTGGAAAATCGACGACGTGGACCTGTTCTTTATCCTGCTCGCCATCTGCCTCATCTTCGCGTCGGTGTTACTCTGGATCCAGCCACCGCCGAAAAAAGGGCGCAAGATCGATCACCTCCTGCTGAATGCCGGGCTGGGCGCGGGTATCGGATTCCTCTCCGGCCTGGTCAGCATCGGAGGCGGTATCTTTCTGTCTCCGATCCTGCATTTGTTGCACTGGGACGAGCCCAAAAAAGTATCCGCACTTGCAAGCCTTTTCATTCTCGTGAATTCCATCAGCGGCCTGGCCGGTCAGCTAACGCGATCCTTTACACTGGACTGGAAATTCGTAGCACCGCTCCTGGTGGCGGTATTCCTCGGAGGCCAGATCGGCTCAAGGATGGGCGCGCGGAAATTCGATCCGGCGAATATCAAAAGGATCACGGCGCTCCTGATTTTAGCAGCCGGCATCAAGATCCTCAGAGACCATCTTTAGGTTCTTTAATTCGCGCAATAATCACGTTTACTTCCTATTTTGCGCCTCTAATGTCAAAGAATGAAAAAAATTCAATTCACTGAAGACATCCTTCCCCATCTGGTGGCGGTGGGCGTGTTCCTGATCGTCACAGTCTTTTTTTTCAGACCGGTCTTTTTTGAGAACAAGTCCCTTCAGCAACATGATATTCAGCAGTTCATCGGCTCATCCAAATCGATCATGGACTACCGCGCGCGGACGGGTGACGAGGCGCTCTGGACGAACTCGATGTTCAGCGGCATGCCCGCATACCTCGTGAGTGTGCAGTGGGGAAATCAGGCAATTGCATGGATCAAAAAAGTGATGTCGCTGGCGTTACCTCACCCGATCGCCAATATTTTCATCGCATTTATCTGCTACTACATCCTTCTTCTCTGCTTTCGGATAAGGCCCTACCTCGCGATAGCCGGAGCGATCGCGTTCGGCTTATCGACCTATCTCATTGTCGGCCTCACCGCCGGGCACAACGGACGGATCGGCGCCATCGCCTTTATGCCGCTGGTCATGGCGGGCATCCACCTTGCGTTCACCGGGAGGAAGGCGCTGGGATTCGGTGTCACAGCCGCGGCCATGGCCCTTCATCTGCGGGAGAACCACCTGCAAATGACCTATTACCTGTTGCTCATCGTCCTCGTTTATGGACTGGTGCGCCTCGTCGAAGCCGTGAAGAACCACACGCTGCCGGCGCTGCTCAAGACGATCGGCATCCTCGCGCTGGCGGTAGTACTGGGCGCCGGAACATTTTTTGGTCCTTTCTGGGCCATCAAGGAATACAGCGCGTATACCACCCGTGGTAAGTCAGAGCTGGTCAGCAAGGCGGCGCAACAGACGGAAGATGCTTCCGGGATGAGCAAAGAATACGCGTTCGAATTCAGCAACGGCATCCTCGAGCCGTTCACGCTGATGATCCCCGATTTTTACGGCGGAAGCACCGGAAACTTCCTTGCCGCGGACCGCAACAGCAACGTATACCAGGCGCTCATGCGGTCGGGAGACCAGAAGACTGCCAATCAGCTCGCCAATTACACCGGCGCCTACTGGGGCGAACAGCGCCTGGCTGTTCCGTATTACGCCGGAGCCATCACCGTTTTCCTTTTTGCCATCGGCATCGCATTCGCGGAAAAAAAACATGTCTGGTGGCTGGGCTCCATCAGCGCCCTTGCCATCGTCCTGAGCTGGGGTAAGAATTTTTCAGCGCTCAACTACGCCATGTTTGACTATTTCCCGGGGTACAGCAACTTCAGGTCGGTCACCTTCACGTTGATCATCATCATTTTTGCAATGCCCCTGCTCGGCTTGCTCGGACTGGAGAAGCTCTGGGCCGAAGGTCTCCACAAACAGGCAAAACGAAAGCTCCTCATTGCCTTTGCCTGCACCGGCGGATTATGCCTGCTCTTTCTTGTATTCGCCGGAATGTTCCCTTTTATGCGCGACATCGAAAGCCAGCTTCCCGCCTGGTTCACAGACGCGCTGGCCGATGACCGCAAGAGCCTCTTTCGCAGCGATACCTTCCGGTCGTTCTCCTTTATCCTCGCCATCTTCATCGTCCTCTATTTTGATGTGTACCGGAAGATGCCACCCGTCGCTTTCTACGCCTTCCTGATCTTTATGATGACGGTCGATCTCGCTGTTGTCAACAAACGATATCTGACGGACCAGAATTTTGTACGCCGCCGCGATAACAGTTTTTTCGCCATGACGGAAGCCGATCAGGCCATCCTCGCCGATAAAAGTTACTACAGGGTGTATAATCTCAGCTACCTCACAGGAAAAGGGGAGAACCCTTTTGCCGAGGCGCGTACGTCCTACTACCACCATTCCATCGGCGGCTACCACGCCGCAAAACTCCGGCGGTACTCTGAATTCTACGATTCGTGCCTGGTAGCAGACACGCAGAAGTTTGTTGACCAGGCCCGGCGCGGCAATACAGGCTTTGAGAACCTCAATGCCTTCAACCTGCTCAATATAAAATATATCGCGATTGGCCCGCAACGCGGAGACGTGCTGCGGAACCCGTCGGCATTCGGCAACGCGTGGTTCGTACGGGATATTGTGAAGACGGGCGATGCTACGAGCGAGCTGTCTAGGACGTGCGCCGTGAACACAAGGACCACAGCGGTGATCGACACCACAAAATTCCATCCGGGAGCGATCTCGGCCGACACCACCGCTTCTATCACGCTCGCTGAAATGAGCCCGAAACACCTGAAGTATCAGAGCCGCTCCGCTGCCAACGGGCTGGCCGTCTTCTCGGAGATCTATTACCCCGGTTGGGAAGCCGTCATCGACGGAAAAGCTGCAGATATCCTTCGCGCGGACTACATCCTTCGCGCGCTGGGAATCCCGGCAGGAGATCACTCGATCGAATTCACGTTTAAACCAAAAGCCTACTCGGTGGGAAACAAGGTGACAAGCGCCTCCTCCTGGCTGGTGCTCGTCCTCCTCCTTGGAAGTATTTACCTGGCAATCAGAAAAGAGCCCGAGGCTGCAGTGTGACGGGCAAAAGAGACTGCCGGCCGCCTGAAACCAAGGGCGATGCAACGACTCAGGTTCCGGAGGCGCCATCCGTTGCGCCGATGGCTTCCAGCCGCTTCAGTAAAGGCGGGTGCGAATAATGAAAGAATACGTACACCGGGTGCGGATAAAGGTTGCTTAGCGAATCGACCGACAGTTTTTTCAACGCTTCCGACAGCGAGTGCCCGCTGAATGTCTCCCGCGCATACGCATCTGCCTCGAATTCATTTTTACGGCTGTACATGTTCATGAACAACCCGGTGACTCCTGAAACTGGCGCAAAAAGAATGGAAAACGCAATGAGATTCAGATGGATGGAAAGCTGGCTTCCGCCCAGGGCCCGCGAAAGGGCTTCATTGTAAACCATCAGCGATAGCACGAACAAAGTAAAAAACACCTGGACGATGGAGAGGATATAGCTTTGGATGATGTGCTTCTTCTTAAAATGTCCCACCTCATGTGCAAGCACGGCAACCAGCTCCTCGTTGGTGTGCTTTTCGATGAGGGTATCGTAGAGCACAATTTTTTTCTTACGGCCGATCCCTGAAAAAAAAGCATTGGCTTTACTGGATCGTTTTGACCCGTCTATGACAAAAATATTATCAAGCGGAAAGTTTACCTGTCTGGCGAAATCCTGGATGGCGTTCTTCAATGGACCGTCCGGCAAGGGCGTCAGCTTGTTGAACAGCGGAAGGATAAGACTTGTATAAAACATGTTGATGAAAAGGATAAAGGCCGCTGCCACGAGCGCGAACCATATCCAGAAGCCGGGCCCGATGGATTTGATCAGGAAAATGAGCAACGCCAGCAACGGCGCGCCGATTGCCGCGGCGAGAAGATATCCTTTGAGCTTGTCGGTAAAAAAAGTCCGGGGCGTTGTTTTGTTGAATCCGTACTGCTCTTCAATCACAAAGGTGGAATAAAGCTGGAACGGCAGGGTCAGGATGTCGGCCGCCAGCATCAGGATGGCAAAGAACACGATGGCAAGCAGGGTGTCGTTGCTGATATAGTTCCTGAGAAATTGATCCAGCCATCCGAACCCTCCGGTCAACAACATAGCCATGGAGAGGGCAAAGCTGAACGCGGATGTAAGGAATGAAAAGCGGGTCAGCGCCTTGTGATATTCCAGTGATTTGAGGTATCGCCCGCGGTCGTAAAAAGAGGCTACCTCATCGGGAATATCCGTTCGCTGTGCCTTCAGGTTGATGAATTCAAGAACCTGATCAAAAACATAGCTGACGCCGGCAATGCCCAGGATAAGGTATAAGATCGTGCTCGCTTCCATAACTGATTGTGCGAATAAAGGCAGAAACCGCGGGCCTTCCAAACGAAAGCTGCCGCATGCGCACGCTGGCTTGCCGGGTCGCGGACCGGTGTTGCAATGAACGGTGATCCAGGAATTCGGGGCAAATCACGTCGGCGCCAGCGACGATCGCATCAAACAGGCTGGCAAACGGCCGATGGTACCGGCGAACACGGGTAGGAATTCCAATAATTCTTTGTACCTTGCCACTCCTGATCAGACAGTCGCGTACACGTTCCTGTCCACCGCCCCGCTCAAACCAGGGAAAGAACCCCGAACAAATTTTACGGCCTTCTGCGCCAATCACTAAAAGAAAAACAAATGGAGAACATCTTTCTGGGAAAACCTTACAAGGTTAGCGAGCACAAGCACAAGCAGTACCAAAAACATTATGAAGTGCCGATACAAAATTGCGTGGTTATCCCGGTGAAGAAATATGGCGATCAGATATCGTGTGACCTGCGGTGGAAAGGCGAATCGGGAGAGACGCAGCATCGCGAGGAACTGATGTTCAGCAGCGCCTACCTGCTTCCGCTTGATGCCATTAAGGATTTCAAGCTCCATGATCTGTGGGAGGAGTACATTAAAGCAGCCTCGCCGCTCAATATTAAATCCTAGTCCTTTCTGTCGGCATCGGGGATCGGTAAAAAATTCTTTTTTTAAGGGAGAACCAATTCGTTTCCGCCCGGGTTTGTACCAAAGATGACGGTCGTTGTCGGCAAGGGGAAAGATTCATAAGTTATTTGAACCCGCCCGTTCGCTTATGTCAAACTAAAAGAAAGGAGGTACCATGTCTAGTCCCAATGAAATTTTATCAACACAAAATAAGCTAAATCATCCACAGGCGTGGTGACCGAGTGTTGATTGTACCTCGTGCGATTTTTTAGTTTAGAGATAAAATTGAAATGAGGATTTATATCCGGCCCCGCGGGGCCGGATATTTTTTTGTTCGCTCCAGGCAAAAAAAAACAGACGGACCTCTCCATGCCCGTCTGTTTTCGGAACAAATGATTTTTGCGGCGCTGCGCTAGATGTGAGGGCTCTTAATGCCTCTGATCTCGCGGCTGATCTCTTCCGCGCTCTTTTTCGATATTCCCAGGGTTTCGAAATCGACGTGTATCCTTTCCATTCCAATATTAGGATTACTGACATCATTTCTCTCCGGGAATCCTACCTGCAGCTCCGGAAAATCATTTAATCTTCTATTCCTTTTCAAGTTGGACTTGTCCTTGCGCATAAGATGAAATTTAACCTGTAAAGTCGCACAGGATAAATAAAATCATGTGCCAAAAAACGGGAGAGGATCAACGTCCGAAGGCAGTAACGGCAGCGAAATTTCGCGGATGGAATTCCACAGAAGCGGTCACGAGTCCCGCGTCAGAAGCTTGTTTAGGGCTTCATGATATCGGGGGAAATTAAAAGCGCGGATAGTTTTCTCCATATTCCGCACAATCTCCTCGAGGCAAAGATTACCCAAACTGCCCTCATGAACATGGTGAAGTTTCTTGTCGGGGTGGTAATTTCCCTTCCCGATGTCGCGACCCACTTTCTGATAGGCGTCGCGAAAAGGCATACCGGAAACAACGAGTTTGTTAACCTCCTCAACACTGAACAAAAAGTTATATTTTTCATCCTCGAGGATGTTATCTTTTATGTCCACGTTCGAAAGCATAAGATGAATCATCGCGAGACAATCCTTGAGATGCTGAACGGCTGGAAAGAGCAGCTCTTTCAACAGCTGCATGTCGCGGTGGTATCCCGACGGCAGGTTGGCGGTGATCAGGGCAATGTCGTTCGGCAATCCTGCGAGCTGGTTACAGCGTCCCCTTACAAGTTCAAAAACATCCGGGTTCTTTTTATGAGGCATGATGCTGGAACCGGTCGTCAACTCATCAGGAAAAGAAATGAAGGCGAAGTTTTGATTCAGGAAAAGACACGCGTCCATCGAAAGCTTGGAGAGCGTGGCGGCAATATTAGCCAGGGCGGCGGCCAGGATCCGTTCTGTTTTTCCCCGCGCCATCTGCGCATAGACGACGTTGTAGTTGAGGTCGTCAAAGCCCAGCAATTCCGTCGTCAATTTCCGGTTGAGCGGAAAGGATGAGCCGTAGCCCGCCGCCGAACCAAGCGGATTCTTATTGACGACCTCATAAGCAGCCTTCACCGTGATCAGGTCGTCCACGAGGCTTTCGGCGTACGCGCCAAACCACAGTCCGAACGACGAAGGCATGGCAAGCTGGAGATGCGTATAGCCCGGCAACAGGTACCCCTTGTATTTTCTGCTCTGGGCGATAAGCAGGTCGAAAAGGGTTTTGACGCCGCCGACAACCGATTCGATCTCGGCGCGCAGGAACAGCTTCACGTCGACCAGGACCTGGTCGTTTCGCGATCGCCCGCTATGAATTTTCTTGCCCAT
>DASVOT010000325.1:0-3863 GCA_036383235.1 Chryseosolibacter sp. | reverse complement strand
CCTTCGTCATGATCGTATTCCGCCACCGGGTAGTCCTTATGAAACGTGGAGTCGTCTTTTGACAGGGGAAACAAGTCGTGCGTGCTCACGGGCAGGTCGACGACAAAACTCCCTTCGCGCGTAGGCCAGCCGTAGTCATGCCCGGGAAGGATGAGATTCAGTTCCTCGATATTGTGCTGACCGATATTGGACGCGAGCATCTTCCCGGATTTCGTCCAGGTGATGCGGTGGGGGTTGCGGAATCCGTAGGCGTATACTTCGCCCAGCGCGCGGCCGTTGGCGCTGTGGGCAAACGGATTGTTGTCCGGGATGCCGTAATTTCCATTGACGCTGTTGCGCCCCATCGGGTCAATTCTCAGGATCGAGCTCCAGATCTTTTCCGGGCCCTTGCTCAGAAAAAGAATTCCTCTTTCCGCGCTGCCTCCATCGCCAATGCCGATATACAGCAGGCCATAGTCATTGTCGCCCGGTTTTGAGAGCGGATTAAAGGTGATCTCCTGTACGCCGTGCGATTGGCCCACCATATCCACCCTGAAGAGTTCCCTTCTTTTTCCTCTAAATGGAAACGCCCCGGGATTATTGGTTTTCCATTCCTCCACGACCCATTGCAGTTTCACTTTCAGCGAGTCCGTAAAAGTGAAGTCGGCCGGAGCGGACCCCGCCTTTTCCGTGTGGGTTGTAAACAGCAATCCATTTTTCGCGAAGCCGGGATGGAAAGCAAAGCTTCCGAAGCCGGTGGCATGTCCGGGAGCGTTGATGAAATCGGGCATCAGCGCTGCCATATCCATGTATACCGCGGCCTTGCCGCCCTGGAGGCGATAGAGCTTCCCGCGAAGGTCAAGGACAAAAAACTCTTTCCTGTCAGGGCGCGAACAGAACTTCGTGATCCTGGCCATAGGCTTCTCTTCGCTGGTTGCCGGCATTTGCTTCACCAGTTTCATTTCCACCACCAGGTCAGACTGGGGGATGCCTTCGGGGATCGGATCTTTCAAGGCGTTCGCGTTTACCGGAACGACATTTTTTTGCCCGGCCGTTTGCGTGTGCAGGTAGGCGATGAGCCCGTCGATCTCCTCGTCTTTATAGTAGCCAAAGGCCGGCATCACGGCTTTGTACTTTTTCAACAGCTCCTGAGCCCTGGCATCGCCAGACGCAATGACTGCCGCCGGGTCTTTGATGAAGGTTCTCAGCCAGCTTGCAGGGACCTGGGAGGTGACTCCCCCGAGGGCGGGGCCGATGGCATCGCGATTGAAGGTGTGACAGGAAACACAGGTCTGGTTGAAGATCTTTTCCCCCCTTGCGACAGACGCAGAGTCAGTTGCAATATCAGCCTCACCGGATCTTTTTGAATTGCAGGAAACCAGGATGAGGCTGCATCCCAAAGCATAAAGGATCAAACTCTCCCGAAGCGTGTTTTTCATCAGCCTTCAGTTTTAGAAAAGGTCGGCTAATATAGTAATTTCTCCTTTTTTCAAACGAGAGATGTCACACCCGGTCGGCAAATCCAAAATCCTCCTTATCTTTGCCCCCTTATTTTCGGACGAATGATTTCAGTTGACAATGTGACGGTAGAATTTAACGGATCTGCCCTCTTCAGCGACATTACCTTTAACATCAATGAAAATGACCGGATCGCCCTCATGGGAAAGAACGGCGCCGGCAAATCGACCTTGCTCAAGATTATAGCCGGTGTCAACAAACCCACGCGCGGCAAGATATCGGCGCCGAAGGATGCGGTCATCGCTTATCTGCCACAGCACCTGCTCACGGAAGACAACACGACGGTCTTTCAGGAAGCCTCCAAAGCTTTTTCGAAGATCCTTGGCATGAAAGCGCAGATCGACGAGTTGAACCGTCAGCTGGAAACCCGCACCGACTATGAGTCGGCGGAATATTCGAAGATCATTGAAGAGGTGTCGGAGCTGAGCGAGAAATATTATTCCATTGAAGAGATCAACTTCGATGCGGAGGTAGAGAAGACACTGATGGGCCTCGGCTTCCTTCGCGGGGACTTTACCCGGCCGACGAGCGAGTTCAGCGGTGGATGGCGCATGCGGATCGAGCTGGCCAAGATCCTCCTTCAAAAGCCGGACCTGATCCTGCTGGACGAGCCTACTAACCACATGGATATCGAATCCATTCAGTGGCTGGAGGATTTTCTCATCAACAATGCCAAAGCCGTCATTGTCATCAGCCACGATAAGACGTTCGTCGACAACCTGACGAACCGCACCATCGAAGTAACGATGGGACGCATCTACGATTATAAGACCAACTACAGCCATTACCTCGAGCTGCGCAGGGAAAGGCGCGAGCAGCAACAGAAGCAGTTCGAAGACCAGGCCAAACAGATCGCCGAGATCGAGCAGTTCATTGAACGCTTTAAGGGAACATACTCGAAGACTCTCCAGGTGCAATCGCGCGTTAAAATGCTCGAGAAGATGGAGATTGTGGAGGTGGATGAAGTGGACTCATCCGCACTCAACCTCAAGTTCCCCCCTGCCCCGCGGTCGGGAAACTACCCGGTCATCATTGAGGGCCTGGGCAAGAAGTACAGGGACCACACCGTCTTTCACGACGTGTCCCTGACGATTGCGCGTGGTGAGCGCATCGCTTTCGTCGGCAAGAACGGCGAGGGAAAATCGACGCTGGTGAAAGCGATCATGAGCGAGATCGACTTCGAGGGCCGGCTGCAACTGGGACACAATGCGCTGATCGGGTACTTCGCGCAGAACCAGGCGTCGCTGCTCGACGAGGAGCTCACGGTCTTCCAGACCATCGACTACATCGCGCAGGGGGATATCCGCACGAAGATCCGCGATATCCTCGGCGCCTTTATGTTCGGAGGCGACGCCATCGACAAGAAGGTGAAAATGCTTTCAGGAGGCGAACGCACCCGCCTTGCCATGATCCGGCTCCTGCTGCAGCCAGTCAATTTCCTCATCCTCGATGAGCCGACCAACCACCTTGACATCAAAACGAAAGACATCCTCAAAGACGCACTCCGGTCTTTCGAAGGAACCATGATCCTCGTTTCCCACGACCGCGATTTCCTCGACGGCCTCGCCACGAAAGTCTTTGAATTCGGCAACAAGCGCGTGAAAGAACACTTTGAGGATATCAACGGCTTTCTGAGAAACAAGAAACTCCAAAACCTCAGGGAAGTTGAGCGCACCGCCGATGTCAACCGGGCCGGGGGGTAAAGGTATATGGGTATAGGGAGATACGGAGATACGGATATACGGAGATACGGAGATACGGAGATACGGAGATACGGATATACGGATATACGGAGATACGGGAACGTATTAGACACGGCGTATAGTGACATAGTTATTCGTAAACAAAAAAGGGTATAAGGGTATAGGGTACGCCCTTCAGAGCTTGATTATTCACAGCAACATAACTCCATACCTATACGCAATTACCAATACCCGTAGCTCCTTGTTTCGGTATACCGGTAGACCCGCGAAAAACCGCAGACCCGAAGGGGCCACAAAGGTTTTTTAGTGATGGCCTTATACCCATCTCCGCAGCTTATGCCAATCCCGATCCCTTACTCATATTGCCGTCTTTCCATATATCCCTATATCCGTATATCCGTATATCCGTATATCCATATATCCATATATCCATATATCCGTATATCCGTATATCCATATTTCCGTATACCTTTATTCCCCTATACCCTAACCCTTTCCCCACACCATGGAACCCTTTACCGCGGCGATGGCGGCCTTTGACGCTTACCATGAAAAAGATCCGGAGACGGAAGCCCTCGGGGGCAGGCTGTATCCAAAGGAGTTGCTGTATGCCCAGCGCATGACGGACCGGCTGAGCCATTTTTCTCCTCAGGCGAACGAAGC
>DASVOT010000324.1:0-4682 GCA_036383235.1 Chryseosolibacter sp. | reverse complement strand
CAAGCAACTGGACCAGGCTGCGCTCATTGAATTTCACAAACTCCTTGGCTATCCGCAGCGGATTGTAGGTCTCGCGTGGCAGGAAGTCGCGGATGAAAAGGTCTCCGGGCACGCCCGGGATGTGCTCTTCGATCATGGTCGTCCCGTTCACCAGGTAGTTGATTTTGTTGGGAGACAGGAGGTGCTCGAGCTCCATTCCATAGATCCTGGACATGTCGGCCTTTTTCACGTAAAAGTAGTCGAACAGGTCGTTCAGGCGGTTGACGATGCGGACCCGCAAGGGATGGGTGTTCGCATAAAGGCAGAAATCGATCCGGTCGACGTAGAGGTGGTCCATCACGTCGGTGTCGCCACCCACTTTCAGCTCGGCGTAAACTTTGCGAAGGGACTCCTCAATGAATTTCTGGTCAGATTGCCTGTAGATGAGTGTTTCCCAAAGGGTGTCCCTTCCATTTTTATCAAAGAGCGGGATGGCGCTGTTGTAATGAAGGAGGTCCTCGTACGAAACCGGAACATCGGTCTCCCGGTTGGTAAGCAGAAGATATCCGTGCAGCATTTTACTGACCGGATACGTTGCCTTCTTAAACCGGATTTGCGTCATGTTTCAAACAAACTCATTTTTCAGATCTGTCACCCACCTTTCGACCCGGTTGCGCGTGAGGTCCTTCTGGTTGTCTTCGTCGATCACGAGTCCAAGGAATTTTCCGTTCACGACCCCTTTCGAAGCGTTGAAGTTGTAACCGTCCGTCGGCCATGCGCCCACGAAGGTCGCGCCTTTGTCTTTTATCCGGTCGTGGATGATGCCGAGGGCGTCCTGAAAGGTGTCGGGATAGCCGTCGGCGTCTCCCAGACCCACATACGTGACTTTTTTTCCTGTGTAATCCACGTTTTCGATCTCATCTATGAATCCGTCCCAGTCTTCCTGGAGCCGGCCGATCTCCCAGGTGGGGCACGCCAGTATCAGGTAACTGTATTCCTGCATATCGTCCGAGGAGGATGAGTTGACATTGTGTAAAGCGGCGTCATCGCCGAAGAATTCCTGGATCAGATTGACAACACGTTCGGTGTTCCCTTCTGTTGATCCGTAAAAGATTCCGATCTTTGCCATACCGTAAAATGTTTAGCCTTTTATTTTATTTACTGAAACTGATTTTAGTTTATTTCGTGTCACTTTCACCATCCTGGCTTTCAGCCAATGTGCGCTTGGGATGATATTTCATGAATATTTCCGACTTCATGATAATATCCACATACTGCGCCCGCCTGTAGACAAAGGGATCGGATAGGTTATGTTTTGACAGCCGTCCCTGAAAATCATACAGCGACTCATAATTCTTTTTCTTCATCCAGTTTTCGATCTCCCGCAGCATATAGGTGATCGTGTGAATGCCCTTTCTGTAAATCGCGCTGACTACCTGCACTGCATCGGCGCCCGCCAGCAGCATCTTGACGACATCTTTGCCGTTGAGAATACCCGTGTTAGCCACAATGCTGCCCTTGACTTTCTTATGGAGCAGGCCGGCATATCGCAGGGCAAGCCGGTTATCCGCCTCGCTGCTGAAGTTGTAAGGGTAGTAATGCTCTTCCGTATCGATATCGATATCGGGTTGAAAGAGGCGGTTGAAGAGGACGAATCCGTTTACGTCAAATGCGTCCATCGCGGAGACCAGGCGGAGAGGATTGGAATAGAACGGACTGAGTTTTACAAATAGCGGAAGGCGAACGCCGGCGCGCACCAGCTCGGCGACCTTCAGTTGTTTGTCTTCAATGGTCTGTGAGTTGGTCGCCAGGTCGATATGGGTGTGATAGAAGTTCAGCTCGAGGGCGTCGATTCCGGTATCTTCCAGCTTCAGGGCATACTCCAGCCACGAATCGTCATTCACGCAATTCAGGCTTCCAATGAGGGGTATCCTGATCAGCTTTCTCGCTTCCTTGAGCTGCCGGAGATGTTCCGCGGCACCCGCATGCCTGGCTGGCGGAAAAAATCCCGCGTGCTCTGCATCCCATCCGCTAAATGCATCCTGCATCTGATCGAGCTGGTATGCCTCGAGCTGGATCTGCTCCTCGAACAGGGATTTATAAACGATTGCGGCCGCTCCGGATTCTTCCAGCTGGATCAGGTTGTCCGGCTCCGTGACCAGGTTGCTTGCCCCGATGACAATTGGATTTTTGATCACCAGTCCTCCATATGTTGTCGAAAGATTAGGTTTCATAAAAATTCCGTTATACCAGTTGTTTGATGTCTTTGAATCGTTCCTCGTTATCTTTCTTCGCCTGAGTTACCAGACGTCTTGATTCCTCGGGATTCGTCATCGTCAGGGTCTTGTACCGGACCTCCTCTTCCAGGTATTGCTCAAAGGGGGTATCGATGTCGCAGCCATCCCAGGTCAACGGGCTCTGGTTCTGTTCACGCAGGTCGGGATTGAACCGGTACATGGGCCAATAACCGCATTTAGCCGCCTTCTCCGATTGCTTCTTGGTGAGCTTCATATCGTATCCGTGCGCGATACAGGGTGAATAGGCGATGATGATCGACGGGCCGTTGTGCTTCTCGGCTTCTACGAATGCAAGAGCGGTTTTCTCGCGATCCATTCCCATGTTGACCGAGGCGACGTAGGCATTGCCGTAGGTGGTCATCATGAGACCAAGATTCTTTTTGCCAAGCTTTTTGCCATCCGATGCGAATTTGGCCACGGCCCCGCGCGGAGTGGCTTTCGACGCCTGCCCCCCGGTATTGGAATATACTTCCGTGTCGAGGACAAGGATGTTCACGTTCCGGTTGGAGGCCATCACATGGTCAAGTCCTCCGAATCCAATGTCATAAGCCCATCCGTCGCCGCCAATGATCCAGATGCTTTTCTCCACCAGGTAGTCCTGTAGTTCGATCACTTTGTCAAGTACAGCATCCGCACGGTCAGCCTTCCTTGCGGACGCCAGCATTTGTTTCACAAGGGCCGCGTGCTCCCGCGCTTCCTTGTTGACCTCGTCGAACAACGCCAGTGATTTCTCAAGGGCTGCTTTCAGTTGTTCGTCGGTGGCACCTGCAATCAGCAACTGGATGTTTGACTTCAGCTGCCTCCGGTTGGCGTCCACTGCCAGGCGCATCCCGAAACCAAACTCCGCGTTATCTTCAAAGAGGGAGTTAGCCCATGCAGGCCCTTTTCCGTTTCTATCTTTGGTGTAAGGTATCAACGGGAACGTTCCTCCATAGATAGACGTGCACCCGGTTGCATTGGCAATGATCATGCGGTCTCCAAACAGTTGTGTCGCCAGGTGGATGTACGGCACCTCGCCGCAGCCCGAGCAGCTCGGCGGATATTCCAGGTAAGGATCGGCGATGTTCGGTTCGGTCACGAATGGAAGCTTCTCGATCCACGTGGCCGGATTGCCCGGTGTACCCCGGAACTCGAGTCTTTTTGTCCCCGTCGGGATCGCCCCATTGACCGGCATGTGCGAAACGGGGATCTTGTCACCCTTGAGCCGCAGGATCGGCTCGACGATATTCTCGGCAAACGCACCGGAACCGGGAGGAATGACCGCCGCCACCTCTGCGTATTTGTCCGCCACTTCAGGTATGGGTACTTCCACAACTGCCGCAGCGGCCGCGTCGATGGCGTTCCAGTTCATCTCAACGATCTCGGCGCCTTTTCGCGCGAACTGCTTTTGCACGAATTTCTTGATCAGGTCAATGGACTCCTTTTCCGGAAGCACGCCGGAAACTTTGAAGAACGCCGTTTGCATGACAGAGCTTATCCTTCCGCCCAATCCGACACTTCTCGCGATCTTCGACGCGTCGATCGCATATACTTTTATTTTCTTGCTCTTAATGGTATCCTGCATCTCTTTGGTGAAGAGCCTGAAAATGTTTTCGGGCTTCTGGCTGGAGTTGATGAGGAATGTTCCACCCTCCGTGATTCCTTCCAGGATGTCGTACTGGCCAATGTATTGCGGCCGGTGAAGGGCGACAAAATCCACCTTGTTGAGAAGGTACTCTGACTGGATCTTTTCTTTGCCAAAACGCAGATGGGAAATCGTCCAGCCGCCCGACTTGTTTGAGTCGTACTGAAAATATCCCTGCACGAAAAGACCGGTGTTTTCTCCTATGATCTTGATGGCGTTCTTGTTCGCGCTCACCGTGCCATCCGATCCATATCCCCAGAATTTGCATCTCACGATATTCTCTTGTTCAGTGTCTATCTCTTCCCGAACGGGGATGGAGGTGTGGGTCACATCGTCGTTGATGCCGACGGTGAAATTATGCCATCCGTTGTTTCCAAGGTGATCGTATACCGCTTTGACCATCGAAGGTGTAAATTCTTTCGATGCAAGACCGTAACGACCGCCGATGACTCGGATGCCGGGGCGTGCTCCGGCCAGCGCAGCGACTACATCCAGATAGAGCGGCTCGCCTATGGAGCCCGGCTCTTTGGTGCGATCGAGAACCGCGATCTGCCTGACCGTCACGGGAATCTCCGCGAGGAAATCTCCGATGGCGAAAGGCCTGTATAATCTGATCTTCAGGACACCGACCTTCTCTCCGCGTTTCCGCAAATAATTGATCGTCTCTTCAATTGTTTCGGTAGCCGAGCCGATTGCAATGATGATTCTCTCGGCGCCGGGATCTCCTATATATTCATAGAGTTTGTATTTCCGCCCGGTTCTTTCAGCGAAGCGCTCCATGC
>DASVOT010000323.1:0-6810 GCA_036383235.1 Chryseosolibacter sp. | reverse complement strand
CAGTATCAGCACGAGCGCAAGGGTGAAGGAATGCTGTTTCATTAGCTAATAAAGTAAAGATCCATCGTCAAAATTTAAAACAACATAAAGAGGATGTTCCGGATGGCCGGAACATCCTGCTTTTAGTCAATTGCTCTGGCTTACCGTTGCAATGTTGCCATTGCCCAACTGGTTTACCGTGCTGCTATGACCGTTTCCGGCCTGATGCGTTGTCGCGGTATTGCCGTCTCCTGTTTGCCTGGTGAGCGCAAAGTTGTCTCCGGCTCCGATTTGCCGTTGATAGGCGGTGTTGCCGTCGCCCTCCTGGATGATCTCAGCCTCATTTGAGTCAGATGGTCCGGCGAAGGGATAATAAGGCCAGGCGCCAACGAGACCGACCAATTGTTCGGCAAAGTTTCCGTCTCCCGTCTGGGTCGTTGTGAGAACGTTATCATCTCCGTTCACCAGTTGAATGGAGCGGTTCGAATTTCCGTTCTGCCCCGCTACAGACTGGTTGTCGAAGCCGATCTGAACCTGCCACTGCCAGTTTCCGTCTCCGGCCTGATCGGAGCTTGCAAAATTACTTCCTCCGGAATAATAGTTCCCGCCGTTGTAATTCTGCTGCTGGATGGAGGCATTTCCGTTTCCGTTCTGCGCGGCCTGAGCTGCGTTATTGTCTCCGTTTTGCTCTTGCCTGGCATTGTTGGCATCGCCACGCGTGTTCACACCGCCGAAGTTCGCGTCTCCCCGCTGCCACTGGTTACTAGTATTATTGTCTCCCTGCAGCTGCGACGATAGCCAGTTGAAGTCGCCGATTTGCGTTTGACTGGATGCGTTGTTGGCGCCCAGGTTTACCGCCTGCGCGTTGTTGCTGGCTCCGTTCTGCGCCTGATAGGCATAATTCGAAAAGCCATCTCCGGCGAAGGTCTCTCCGTTCTGATAAACGGAAGCCTGATTGCTTGCTCCGATTTGAGTTTGGTAGGCCTCATTTTCAGAGCCGAATTGAAGTGCGAGCGCGCTGTTGGAGTTTCCATTCTGGGATTGTGCCACCTGGTTGAGATCCCCCCGCTGTAACAGTGTCGTCGTGTTCGCATTGCCGAGTTGATCCTGGTCGCCGTTGTTATCATTGCCGGTCTGCGAAGCAGTTGCCGCATTGTAATCGCCGGTCTGATCGATCGTTGAGTTGTTTGCGGAACCGGTTTGTGTTACAGTAGCCGTATTGTTGTTACCGGTTGAATTCACTGCACTGGTGTTGCTTTGCGCCAGGGTGAAGCTGACCGGAAGTATCACGGTCAGGATCGCTAGAATGGTTCTTTTCATAGAAGGACCTGGTTAATACTAGTTGGTCTGGTGGACGTTCGCCACGTTGCTGTTTCCAACCTGGTTGATGGAACTGACGTGCCCATCGCCGTTCTGATACGTCCTGCCGAGGTTCAGGTCGCCGGTTTGAGCGGTGGCCGCCAAATGACCATTGCCCCACTGTTCCTGGTAAGCGTCGTTGTCATTGCCGGTCTGATCGATGTCTGCGGCGCTGTTATATGAACCAGGGTCTGACGACAGCCAATACCAGTACGTTCCGTTTTCAAACCAAAGACCCTGCAGCTGTTCGGCGTAGTTTCCGTCGCCGTCCTGCGAGACGGAAGCAGAATTACCATCACCATTGGTATATTGACGCGTAGCATTTGAATTACCATTCTGGCTGTTTGCGGATGTATTGGACATACCCCGTTGCCATTGCCACACCCAGTTGGAGCCTCCGGATTGTGAAACATCTTCAGCATTCATGTCGCCGGTCTGGTCCTGGCGCGAATAGTTGGACGTGCCGGCCTGGGCGGCGGAAGCGGAGTTCGCATTTCCATTCTGCCACTGCGTGAGGTAGTTCCCTGTTCCATCCTGTGAGGCGTTAGCCAGATTATTGTCGCCATATTGGGACTGTCTTGCCGCGTTGGTTTCGCCTGCCTGCCGGATGTTCGCTTCGTTTTCATCGCCGGCCTGGAGTTGATTGCCGTTATTTTGTATTCCATTCTGCGAGGTGGTGGCAACGTTGAGATCTCCGGTCTGATTGACCAGAGACTGATTCATCGATCCAACCTGTGTAACGGTCACTTCGTTGTTGTTACCCGTGGAGTTTACGGTGCTCGTATTGCTTTGCGCGACGACCCAGCCTGAGCATGCGATCAGCCCAAGCGTTAGAAAGAGATTTTTTCTCATAAACATGTTAGTTTTTGTTAAGAAACCTGCGGCCGTATCGATGGGGGGCGCCCCTGTCGGCCGTAGGTGTTTAATGGAATGCTTTCGCTTTTTAAGCGAGGTTACTAAGGAAACACGTGATGTGCGATCCGAACGTGCCACTTCAACTGTGCAGTCGCCCGGTCCGGAACGAATGGCTAAAGCAAAGGGGGGACGGTATTGGGCTTGCTATAACTTTTACAGCGTGGGCCGGTGAATGTGTTTTCTATGCATGCATGTCGGGGGTTTACTGAATTTGACAGAGTGTTTACATGGTTTACCAAGGTAAGGATTAAGAAAAGTTTTTTTAATATGGCCGGTTAAAATAATTTTCCAACTACTGCGAACAATAGGGTCAATACCATACTGCGCATATCCATACCGTTATGCGGCTCCGTCCGAAACGATGTTCCTTTTTGCTCGCTGTCTATTTTCCCAGGTAAAGGGTTAAACCGATTTTGGCCTGCCAGATGAAATCGTTGTACTTTCCCTGCGGAACTTCATCGAGATCGTCGGTAAATAACCCTTTGAAATTCACGCCGCCGTTTAAGCCAAGCCCGTCACGGAGCAGGTACTCGAATCCCGCTTCTCCGGTCCCATACGCATAAAACGCCGATGAAAAACTAACTTCGGGGTCGATGTTGTTCTTCACTTCCGACAGCACACCCCCTCCGATCCTGATATAGGGTGAATACCGCTGCAAATTGAAAAACCTGTACCGAAGCGAGAGGTCCGAGTAGGCGAGGGTGCTTTGGTACCCTTCTTTCGTACCCAATTCCCCATAGCCGGCGCTGAATGAAAACGAGAACGGAGCGTTCGCCGGGATATCGATTCCCATCTCGCCTACAGGAAGGATGACTGAATGGGAGATGTCGCCATTATAATAGAAGGCCCCGCCGGAAAGATTGATCCCCAGTGGTGCGCGACGGGCTCTCAATTCGTTTCCATAAACACCGATATTCTGATTGGCCGTTTTTTCGTCCATGTAATTTTTAATCAGTTCCTCACCGTCTTTCGGATCTTTCGTTGCCCATAAGCCGTCTTTGATCCCTTCGGCCACCAGGCTGATGACTGCTTTTTCAATGGCCTCCTTTATTGCCATCTCGCCCGGCTCATTGTAGGTGAAACCCGTCTCGGCTTCCAGCAAACGCTTTACTTTGACGAACCGGAAAAATCCCACGTCAATTTTTTGTGACAAAATTGTTTTTGAAGTGTATACGGTTTTCAATATCCGTCCATTGCTGGTGGACACGGCGCGCAGGTAAATGGTCACGCGGTCTTCGCGATACTCCGTGGAGGCGCCTGCGCCAAAATACCTTGCTCCCGCGCCACCGGTGAGCACGTTGCTGTCGAATGACACGATCCCACCCTCGAGCAGGATGCCCGCAAACAGGAGCGGAGGGAGCAATGGCTGTTCCTTGTTTTCTTCCTGACCGTAGGAAGCGCGGCTCGACCGTATTATTTTCCTTTCGTTCAAAAGGTTAGAAAGACTTTCACGCTCGATGGGTATGAACCATCCGGATTCTTCTACCGCGCGCAAAAGTATTGAGGTCGATCCCTGTGTGACCGCCGTAGACCAGCTTGCACCAACATCGGAGAGCTTATACTGGCCCGTTTGGTCGCGGAATTTATATACGGCGGCGACGATTTTTTCCTTTGGCGCAGGAAGGGAAACGAGCTCCTCGAATTGTGGCGTTTCCGCGCCCAGACGCGATTCCCGGATGCGCAGGGGCTGCTGGAAATAAGGGGCGCACGCTGCCAACAGCAAGGAGGAGAAAAGGAAAAATGGGAACCATTTACGGGTAGGCATACAGACGGTATTCATTATTACTGATTAATAATACGGTACCGTGATGTTGGTCTTGCTGCCGTCACGTGAATTATGAATTTCAATATCGATGCCTTCAAGCTGCGATGTGATCGTCACCTCAAAGACACCGAACTCGAATGACCCATCCTGCAAGCCTTCTTCTCCGAACATTTTATTGATGATCTCCCGGCTGAGCTGGTTGAGGATCTGTCTCTTAAGGTTGTTTTCAAAATCGTCCAGCGGATTGGCTCCGAAAGGAGTGCGGGTAAGATCCTCAAGCTTGTTTTGCGCCTGTGCCGAGCTGAGCAACCACTGATAATTGAATGTATCTCCGCCAAAGGCAGGATTCACCGGTTTGTAGACCAATTGCTGTGACGAGGCCGACAGGAAACAGAAAAGAATTGAGGCCGTGAGGATGAACACGCGAGACTTCATAAAAATGGGGTTTACGGGAATATTAATAAATACCTGAGCCCGCAAGGTCTTCCCCGCTCAGCTGCCTCACAACCTCTGCGTAATTCAGAATATATTGTAAAGTGACTTCGATGGCCTGCCCGGCAACATCCTCCAATACGTCATACCGGGGTTGTAAAAAACTTTCAAAAACTTTAAGATCGTTCACCGTGATCTCTACCAGCGTCGAGTTCAGGAACGACGGTTTTTCTGAAATGGTAATAATAAATTCCTCGGAATTTTCCTCGGGCCAGTTCCAGCTCGTGTTGAAGATCTGCTGAAAAGCGTTTCCCGCTTTGGAAAAAGTGTTGTCGATAATGAGCTGGCCGATTTCCAGCTCCAGTGCACCGTTTTGATCGCGCCCTCCTGACTCACCCGTAATTATGTTTTCTTCAAGCACCGACGTGCTGTCGACTTGTTGGGCAAAGACCGACAGAGCGGAGGTCATGAGTGCCAGACACGATATGGTGCCGAGTGCCGTCAAATGCGTGATAATGGGGAAAACTAATATAACTCAAAATGGAGTATTTCCGATGAACGGACGAAAATAAAGTTTAACGGACAGTAATAACGGTTGAACCCACCTTTTAAAAACAGTTGATATTTTTTTATATTCGTACATATCAGTTTAAACCCCGGGGCATATGTACGACTTGAGACAAGAGCACAAATACATAGAAGTAGCTGAGCGGATCGAGGCTCTTATTGAAAAAAAGGCGCTGAAAGTCGGAGACAAACTTCTCTCGGTCCGGGCTCTCAGCAAGGAACAGGGTATCAGCCTGAGCACCGCTTTCCAGGCGTACTATTCCCTGGAAAGCAAAGGCCTGATTGAAGCCCGTCCCCAGTCTGGCTACTATGTGAAGTTTTCCCGCAACCACATCCTTGATCTTCCGAAAGTGAGCGATCCCCCGGACGATGCCATCCCGGTGAGCCTGGATGAAATGATCAACAATGTGTATGCGGATTTCAATGCGGAGCAGATCCTCAACTTTTCCATGGGTACGCCTTCCGTCAAATTATTGCCGACGGCGAAATTAAATAAGGCAGTAATGCATGCGCTCCGGGCGTCGAAGACGAGCTGCCTGCACTATGAACATGTGCAGGGCAACGTGTTGCTGCGCCGGCAGATCGCCCGGCAGGCGTTTAACTGGGGAGGAACGCCCAGCGAAGACGACATCGTGGTGACGGCGGGGGCAGTGGAAGCGCTGTCACTCTGCGTAAAGGCGATTACGCATCCGGGCGACGCCGTTGCCATTGAAAGCCCCACTTATTTTGCTCTGTTCCAGGTTATGGAAAGTCACGGATTAAAAGTTGTCGAGATCCCGACAGACCCGGTCACGGGCGTCGACCTGGAATACCTTGAACAGGCCATTCCACGCTTCAACATTAAGGCATGCCTGTTCGTCAACAACTTCAACAATCCGCTGGGCAGCTGTCTGCCGGATCACAAGAAAAAACAACTCGTCGGGATGCTTGCCGAAAAGGAGATCCCACTGATCGAAGACGATATCTACGGCGAATTGTACTTCGGAAAAACCCGCCCGAAGACGTGCAAGACCTTCGACCAAAAAGGGCTGGTGCTCCACTGCGCTTCTTTTTCAAAATCGATGGCGCCCGGTTTTCGCATTGGCTGGACCATTCCCGGAAGATTTAAAGACAAGGTGATCAGCCTGAAGCGCATGCATACAGTTTCCACCAATACGCTCACGCAGGCTGCCGTGGCCAGCTTTTTAAGCAACGGCCGTTTTGAATTGCACCTTCGTCACCTTCGCAAAGCGCTGCACACCCAGTCTCTCCGTTATCTCCAGGCGGTGTCGGAGTATTTCCCCGACGATACGCGCGTGACCCGGCCACAGGGCGGATTCACGTTGTGGATCGAGATGAATAAAAAAGTCAATGGATACAGACTTCACAAACGCGCGCTCAAACACGGCATCGGCATTGCACCGGGGCAGATTTTCTCTTCTCAGGGGCGGTTCGAGAACTGCTTCCGTATCAGTTACGGCGAGCCCTGGAGCGAGGCGATCGGTCACGGCATACAAACGCTGGGAAAGTTGATCAGGGAAATGAAGTAGTCGTCGGGGCAGCGGTCAACGCGGGCCACCATCATACACCCAGGTCCGCTCCATCGGCAATGATGAGGAGAAGTTCTTTCACCTCCTCGGCTTTGTCGTGGTCTCCCATCTTGTCGAACGACATGATCAGGTTGCGGAAGACCCTGCGCACGATCTCCAGGTTGGAGCACGGTTCAAAAAAAGAAGGTTGCGGAGTGAGGTGCAGCTCGCTGATATAATTTTCGATATCCTGCTTTGAAAAGATCAGGCCCTTGTTGAAGGCGT
>DASVOT010000322.1:0-2090 GCA_036383235.1 Chryseosolibacter sp. | reverse complement strand
ACTTTTAAGCGAACACCTCAAAAAGGAAGCGACCGGTTTTCCCTGGCAACGTCGATGAGTGAGGTGGAGAGGCAGGCGGCCGGCGCGATACGCCATTCAACACGTGGAAGTCCCGATCACAAATCACCGCGCCTGCTATTTGGCCAACAGCAGAATAATCGCTTATATTTAAAAAAATAAATGTAAAATAACCTATGGTCAGCATCTTCAAATACCTCTCCTCCTTCGCCGTCGCCTTGTTGATGGTGATCAGCCTTTCATCACTGCAAACGCAATCCAGGAAAAAGGGCTGGATCAAGCTCTTCGATGGAAAAACGCTGAACGGATGGCAGGTGGGCGCGAACGCATCCACTTTCAAGGTCGAGGATGGCGCCATCGTGGTAAATGGCCCGAGGGCTCACCTTTTCTACATGGGCCCCGTTCAAAACCACAATTTCAAGAACTTCGAATACAAGGCTACGGTGATGACCACGCCTGGCTCAAACTCCGGCATGTATATTCACACTCAATACCAGGAAGACGGATGGCCTGAAAAAGGCTATGAGATCCAGGTGAACAACAGCCACACTGACTGGCGCAGGACGGGAAGCGTCTATGGCATACAGGATGTAAAAGAAGCGCCCGCCAAAGACAACGAATGGTTCACCCAGCTCATCATCGTGAATGGCAACAAGATCACCGTAAAAGTCAACGACAAAGTCATCAACGAATACACCGTGCCCGCAGAAGGTGGCAAACTCGCTTCCGGCACCTTTGCCCTGCAGGGACATGACCCGAAAAGCAAGGTGTATTACAAGGACATCATGGTGAAGCCCCTGCCGGACTAGCATCAAGCTTTTTTTCCGATGATCGTTTACCGTCCAATGACCGAGGGAGACATTCCTGAAGGGTTGGCCCTGTGCCGTTCCGCCGGATGGAATCAGACGGCGGCGGACTGGGATTTGTTTCTGCAGTTGAGTCCCTCGGGCTGCCGGGTGGCCGTTGACGACGACGGCAAGGTGAGGGGAACGGTAACCACTGTGCGTTACGGCGATCATTTCAGCTGGGTAGGCATGGTGCTCGTAGATCCGGCCAGCCGGCGACAAGGTATCGGCATTCAGCTGCTAAGGGAGGCGCTGCACGTTCTGAGCGCGGAGCAGACCGTCAAGCTCGATGCTACCCCTGCGGGCAGGGAAGTATACCTTCAGCTCGATTTCGCAGACGAATATCCGATCGGCAGGATGCAGCTAAAAAAGGTTGTCCGCGACCGTGTGCCGGATACCCATGCGCGTCCCGTCACGCATGCGGACCTCAGGTCGATCGTCGAATTTGACGCAACCGTATTTGGGGCGGACCGCAGGCCGGTCCTGAACGCAATGCTGAAACGCGCTCCACAGTACGCCTTCCTCTGCGAGGAGGACGGTGAGATAACAGGGTATTGTTTCGGGAGGATGGGACATGAGTATGCGCATATCGGCCCCGTTATCGCCACCGACCCTCAAACTGCCACGGCTCTTGTCTCGGCGCCACTCCTAAACTGCGGGGATTGGCCGGTCATTATCGATGTGCTTCACCATACGCCGGAGTGGCTACAATGGCTGGCTTCGGTCGGCTTTGCAGAACAACGTCCCCTCATTCGCATGTACCGGGGCTCAAACGCTCATCCGGGAATACCGGACAAGCAATTTGCAATCCTCGGCCCCGAGTTCGGATAACCTGGATTCAATTGATCAATTGGTCAATTACGCAATTGCCCAGTTCATTTCCTTCTCGCTCTCCTCATGCCCCGGTCAATGTCGCTGACGCCGGCAATATCTGAAGGATTGCTTCCGGTTTCACGCTCGCCCACCGTACCGGTTACATCGTCGGCCAGTTGTTCGATATCGGTATCGGGTTTTTTATTTCTGAGCTTCTGTTCTTCATCTTTTGCCTGTGCGCTTTCCGGAAAGCGGTCCGGCCTGGTGACCGGCCGGTTAGTATTCAGCCGGCTTTCCGGATTGGCGTTCAGGTCTTTCTCGGAATCCCAATTTTCAGTTTTCATAATTCTATATTTAGGTGGTTGTGACACGAAATCCTTTTATCGTTGCTCCGTAAAGCGTATTATTGATTTG
>DASVOT010000321.1:0-10644 GCA_036383235.1 Chryseosolibacter sp. | reverse complement strand
CTGCGCATGGCCATCCAGAATGCCAAAGGCGCCAATATGCCCAAGGACCGGGTGGAAGCGGCAATAAAGAGGGCTTCCTCTAAAGAGGAAAAAGACTACCAGGAAGTGATCTACGAGGGTTACGGCCCGCATGGCGTTCCGATCATTGTCGAATGCGCAACGGACAACCCTACACGAACCGTGGCCAATATCCGCCTCCACTTCTCCAAGAACGGTGGCAGCATGGGCAACTCGGGCTCGGTTGCCTTCCTGTTCGAGCGAAAAGGTGTATTCAAGTTTGATGCGGAAAAGCTGAAGCTCGAAGAACTGGAACTCGACCTCATCGACGCCGGCGCCGAAGACATCGAGCGCCAGGACGACGAGATACTCGTCTATACCAAGTTCACGGAATTCGGCCACATGCAGAAATTCCTGGAATCCCGCGGCCTGGACGCAAAGAGTTCCGAACTCCAGTATCTGCCCACGACGACAAAGGAACTCACCGAAGCTCAACAGGACGAAGTCCTCAAGCTCGTCGAGGTGCTCGAGTCAGACGACGACGTTCAGACCGTCTATCACAATCTGGCGTAAGCCGCAGGCGCTGTCACAATTCTTCTTCGACTGGTCCCCGATGAAGGGGAAGTTTTCAAAAACCGAAAAAAGCCTTTTCATGCACGGCAGGTCGGGGAATTAACACGATCGCCGCGATTTCACAATCCGCCGTTCACCGTCAACCGGTCCTCAACCATCCGGTTATTATATTGCTGGATGACTGCCTTTATCTTGTCCTCCATCGCCTTCGCCACCTGTGGTTTCTCTTTCAACAGGTTGTGCTCCATGAGCTTGTCACGACGGTAATCATATAAGCCCAGCGAACGCGTGCCGTCGAACATCAAAAGATATTCGTTCATGAAAAGCTGATACGTATTGTCCTTGTAATTAAACGCAAGGGGTGTATCGCCGGAGTGAAAAACGTCGCGGCCAAAAGCCAGGTATGGCTTGTTGTAATGGAGATATCCCAGCACACTTGGCATAATGTCCGTTTGCTGCGCCAGTCCCGCTTCAAGAGCGGCGAGACTGTTGTCGGGCCGGAAGAAAATAATGGGAATCGCGAAGAACCCCCAGCCTGTCCGGTACTCGGGGTACTGGATGTTTGACGAGGTATGGTCGGCGGTGATGACAAAAAGAGTGTTCTGATACCATGGCATCGTGGAGGCCTTCAGAAAAAATTCCTTCAACGCGTGGTCCGTATACTGTATGCATTTCTGAATGGGAAGAGGGCCGCCCCTGAACGTGTCTTCATATTTTTCAGGTATCCTGAAAGGATGGTGCGAGGAGACGGAAAAAAATCCGGACACGAATGGCTGCGGAAAGGTATTGAGACGCTCGGCATAAAACTGAAGGAAAGGCTCATCCCAGATACCCCATAATCCGTCAAAATCTTCGTCGTGATCGTATTCATCCATCCCGTAATAATGATTGACACCGGCCACATTCATGAACGCCTTAAAACCCATCGACCCGTCGGGAGCGCCATGGAAAAAAGAAGTGTGGTAACCTTCCGCCGCCAGCAACGAAGGAAGGCTGGTGATCCGGTTGCCGGAATAGGGCGAGAGAAAATACGGTACACCCATGGAAGGGATGCTGCTCATGACCGACGGCAGACCGTCGATCGACTTGCGCCCGTTGGCGATGCCGTAAACGAAACTCTTGCTGTGCGTGATGAGGGAATCCAGGAACGGCGTGTAGCCCTTGTACTGCCCGTTTTCCTTCTCGCTATTGTAGGTTCCGAAAAATTCCCTGGAAAAACTCTCGAGGATGATCACCACTACATTCTGCCTTTGAAACGCGGCGGTGTCGGCGGGAAAATGAAGAGGCGAGTAGATGGAGTCCAGTGCCAGGTCGTCAAAGTAATTCGCCTTCTGCACTTTGGTCTTACCCACCGTCCGGATGAGGGAGAAAGGCGTATTCAACACGATGCTGATGTCACGGGGATCCTTGACGAAAGCTCCCGCATTGCTCAGCGTAATGGGCCGCGTACTGTGCCTGAATCCTCCGCGTATACCGCCCACGACAAAAAAAGCGATAAGGGGAATAGCCAGGAAACCGGAAACGTAATACATCGTCCTGCTCTTCATCTGCGGTCCCCATATCCGGATGCGGTTGTACACCTTCACCATCACGATCACCAGCACAACCCAGAAGAGAACCGCATACCAGTAGTCCAGCAGAAATTGAAAGAAGAGGCTGCCAAGATTCTTTTCGTTCTCAAACTGCCTGAACACATCGGCGGATGTGCGGCGAAGCGTGAACTTGTAGTAAATGAAATCCGCCACGTTCGTTGCCAGGGCAAACCCATTCGAGACAAAGAAGAGATACTTCAGCGCCTCCTGGTAGCTGTACCTGAACCTGAAATCAAAAGGCACGATCATCAAAAGGATGTAGAGCATGTTCACGTAGAGGAGCGCGGTGAGGTCGAACTGCAGGCCGCCCCAAAGCACGCTCAGAAAATTGCCGACGGTCATGTCAGGAAAAAACGACACGTTGAAAAGATAGAAGCCGATCCTGCAAAGGGTAAAAAGAAACATGACCAGAAGCAGCCGGAGCAGCAACGCCCAATAAATATTGCCCGTTAACCTCGGGCTCTCGATTCTTCGTTTCACAACGCGAAGTAATGTAAATTTTAAACAATCTGGACAGACCGAAAAGACTTTATCGCCTCTTCAGTCCACCGCCCCTGTCGTATTTCGACGCCGGTTTTACAGTGATTTCAAGCGCATTCCTGGCAAAAACCGGGTGAAATGAAAATGTTGTTGCCGGAAAGACGAATTAATCCGATGTTTCTGAAACATTAGCGGCCTGATTGACTGTTATCACCATTATGAAATTACCGGGTTCCGTCCGCCATTCAACAATCTCCCGGCCGGGGAGCCGTCAGCGGCCATTCCCGCATTTCCGGATCAATCCCTACTAACGACAACCTAACCCTAAACTGTACTATGGAGAAGAATCGCGACCATTATTACCACGCACAGGACCTGAAAAAATTCACGCACATCGGCGAGTTCGGCAAAGAGCTGGCAGACAAATTCTTTGACTACTACGGCGCTGTTTTCGCGGAAGGGGCGCTGACGGCCCGTGAAAAATCCCTCATCGCGCTGGCAGTAGCCCACACGGTACAATGTCCGTATTGTATCGACGCTTACGCGACCGACGCCACGGAAAGGGGATGCAGCGAAAAGCAACTGATGGAAGCCGTGCACGTCGCCGCCGCCATCCGCAGCGGCTCCTCTCTCGTCCACAGTGTGCAGATGATGAACAAGGTGAAGGAGATATCCATGTAGCATGACCACTCATTCGCTTCGGTTCCGGCATAGCCCCCTCGCCTCCTCGGCCCATCAGCTTGAGCTGCTGCACAACGAGGCAGCGTTGCCTTCCTTCAGGGACACCCTCGCAAAAGCGGGACTGTCACCGCTGAAGTCAGGACCGGTTGAAATCTTTCAGATGAACATTGGCAAGATGTGCAATCAAACCTGCGGACATTGCCATGTCGACGCCGGACCCGACAGAAAAGAGATCATGACCCGCGCCACCATGAGGCAATGCCTCGACGCTCTCGCGAAGCTGGACGTAAAGACGGTGGACATAACAGGCGGAGCGCCTGAAATGAATCCCGACTTCCGCTGGCTGATCGAGGCGATAAGCGCAATGGAAAAGCATGTCATCGTCAGGTGTAATCTCACTATTATCGTCGCCAATAAAAAATTCAACGATCTTCCCGAATTCTACAGACGACATAAGGTCGAAGTAATCTCGTCTCTCCCGTTTTACAGCGCCGACCGGACCGACCGGCAAAGGGGCCAGGGCGTCTTCGCTGATTCGATCACCGCCCTTCGAATGCTAAACGAGGCCGGCTATGGACGGGAGAAGTCGGGATTGATCCTCAATCTGGTATATAACCCGGCCGGAGCATTCCTGCCAGCGGACCAGGCGCAGCTTGAAAACGATTTCAGGTCCGAACTCAAAAAGAACTTTGCTGTCGAGTTCAACAAGCTGCTCTGCATCACCAATATGCCCATCAGCCGATACCTGGAATACCTCATCCGCAGCGGGAATTATGAAAGGTACATGGAACGTCTCATCAGCGCGTTCAATCCCGCCGCCGCCCTCAATGTCATGTGTCGCAATACCCTTTCAGTCGGCTGGGACGGACACCTTTATGATTGCGATTTCAACCAGATGCTTGACATCAGGATCTCCGGTGCCCCCGACCATATCTGTCAGCTGGAGCCGGAGGTATTGCCCGCCCGCGACATCCGCGTCGATCAGCATTGCTATGGATGCACGGCAGGCCGCGGATCCAGCTGCGCCGGTTCAATAACGTGAAAACACGCCGGGTAACAAGAAAAAAGAGATGGTATGGGTTTTTTAGCCACCGGTAGCGGTCACTCCATGTATTATGAAAACCAAAAAGGAGATTTTCGGCGATATCCTTATCAGCTCACGCACCGGTTGCGTGCTTAAGATCAAACTCAGGAATCAGAAAAATCCGGTTATTACCGCAGTGGATTCGGTTCTTGCAAAGAAGATAGTCCTCAAACCGACATGCCTCTACGGATTCAAGCTCGAAAATCGGGTAATCACCCTGTCCAAGATCGAAAACGTCACCCGCTACGAGACACGTTTCGATAACCCGCTCTTCGAAAAAGTCAGGTTTATAAAGGACAACCTCGGTCATTTGCGCAGGAACTTCGGGATGGAAGGGGAACGTCCTTCAGGCCTCCTGCAGGAAGGTGCAACCTGGCGGCAGGTTTAATCCTTGCCCAGCACTCTTCTCAGCTCGTTCACAAGCTCATTGTAACTGTTTTGCTTCACAAGATATCCGACGCCCAACTGCCTGTACGCCTCCATTTCCCTCTTGCCGGTATAGGTCGAGTACATGATCACCGGTATGTTGCTGAACCTTTTATCTTTCTTGATCTCCCGCAGACAGATATTGCCGTCGACTTTCGGCATGTTGACGTCCAGGAATATGAATGCCGGAAGATCCATATCGCTGTTCAGAATAGCGAGCGCCTCGTCGGCACTCCGGGCGACCATGCAAACAATGGAAGAGTCGATATCGCGAACGGCTTCCATAAAAATTTCAATGTCCTCTTCATCATCATCGACTGCGAGAATGGTCATAAATCGGTTAGGCGTGGGGTTCGGCGGCAAGTTGATAAAAAAGTTTTACGCGCCCATAAAAAAAACAAAAAAAAACATTACACCGGCGCCGCCATTCAGCGCCCGATGACAGCCTGGCCGCGCTCTACAGCCGGGCGTCGGGCGGGTAGGGCACAATAATTTTTTCATCACCACGAAGGTTTTAAGAAGCAAAACCCGAGGGCAGAACAAGAGATCGGTTGCCCAATCAAGAAACACAACAGAAACCGGTGCTAGCCAAAAGGCGTGGAAATACCATTTTTTTGAAAAGGTGATTTCCCGAAGGAAGCCTTTTGCCAAGACCCGAAAAACAGGACAAACAGATGATGAACGCTATTGGCAGAAAGGGATGGGCGAGACAGGGCATGAAGATATTCTGGGGAGAAATCGCCCCAACTGAACATATCCTGCAGATATACGAGGATGACAAGATATTTATCGACGTTTTGGAGCAGTTTGTTTCCAGCGGTCTGAATGTAGGCGACTCAGTCGTGGTCATCGCCACGACCGAACATTTAAAGGCACTGAACCAGCGGCTGAAAACAGCCGGTCTCGACTTGTTCTCCCTCACGCTCCAGGATCAATACATTCCGCTGAACGCAGAAGAGATGCTCTCTCATTTCATGATCAACGGTTGGCCTGATGAAAATCTCTTCTACCACCTGCTCACAAACCTGCTGCTCCGCGCGCGCAAACGCGACCGGCAAGTCAGGGCCTTTGGCGAGATGGTCGCCATTTTATGGGGACAAGGTCATAGCGGAGCTACCGTGCATCTTGAATACCTCTGGAGCCGGTACTGCCAGACCGAAGAGTTCAGCGTGTTCTGCGCCTACCCGAAGAGTGGTTTTACGGAAAATGCAAATGAATCGCTCCTTGAGATCTGCAGCTGCCATTCAAAGTTTGTGTCAGGCCCGAACGACGACTCCGAAGGAATCCTGTACCGCGAAGGTTCGCAGAAAGTCGCCGGCTGACCGACTCAGTTTGCTGGCTTCGCCAGGTAGCGGAATCCCAGATGACACCCCTCGATGCAACCGCGATAAGAAAGTTTCAGCATGCTGCCCGCCCACTCAATCCCGTACGTATTCTGTACGCCGGAAAAATCAGGAGTCACTGGCCCTGGGTCCGCTTCGTAGAATACAATGCGGCTGCTGTCGCTTGACAGGCGGTAAAATCGGAACTTGCTAAAGGCTTCCATATTCGACGAAACCCGAAGATCCCGCTCCAGCCGGATCGTCAACGCGGGATTTTCCGGGACCTCTTCAGTAACGTACCCGGCCCCTGGGGAATATCCCTTCTCGACGTTAAGCCAGGTGCCTGCGATCTCATGATCCCCGTTCTTCAGAAAACCGCTGTCTTCACGGCAGGAGAAGAGCAGCATCATGAATGCAAGGACTATTAATCGGCTTTTCATATGGATCGCGTTTCTACTTAGACTCAGCATCGGGCGGCAGGGTTGTGACGGAGTGGGAATAAAGGTATAGGGTATAGGGATCTAGGGATCTAGGGATCTACGGATCAAGGGATCTACGGATATAGGGAGATACGGATATAGGGAGATACGGAGATACGGGAAGGTATCACCCACGGCGTATAGTGAAATAGTTGTTCGTAAACAAGAAACCAAGCCCTGTAGGGGCGTAATATATCAGCCCGGGGTGGAGTCGCGGAGCGACGGAGGGAACCCCAGTCCCCGCGCGGAGGTGTACGGGTGCACGGATATAGGGATATGAAAAGGGTATAGGGGGTAAGAAATGTCACCTGGGAGTGGCGGGCCTTGCGGCGCAACGCCAGTCTTTACTGTAACCGGCGATTTCGTTCATTTGTCGCAATAATGGTATCTTCACGACGGTAACCGGCCCGGATACCGCCGGGCGGGGAAACGGCTAAGAAATATCGATATTTTTGTATCGGGAAGATCCCTGCATATGAGAATCAAAACCGGAATGGAATTATCCGTTGCTCCGAAAAGTCGTCTTGGCAAACAGAAGGGTAAACCCTCCAATCCCCTGCTCCGGGACAGCAACCGGTTTGGAAGAATCGTGAAAGGCATCTGGATCTTTTTTTCACTGGCCGTTATCGCGACGATCGTCCACGTATATATCGTTAAAGTCGACCTCTTCGGCTTGTTTGGCCCGATGCCGGGCTACGCGGCAATTGAAAATCCGGAAAATGATTTGTCATCGCAGGTGATCTCGGCCGACGGAGTCTCGCTCGGCGCCTACTTCCGGTACAACCGGAGCCAGATCCGGTATGAGGAGATTTCTCCTGCAGTGATCAGCACCCTGGTGTTGTCGGAAGACCACCGGTTTTACAGCCATTCCGGCATGGACTTCTGGGCGTATCCCCGTGTCATCCTCGGCGTGCTGACCTTCCGCAATGCCGGAGGCGGAAGTACCATCACCCAGCAGCTTGCCAAGAACCTGTATACGCTGAACCCTGAACTGGATGGGCCGGTGGCCGCCCTGGGCGCGTGGCCACGGCGCATCGTTCAAAAGACCAAAGAATGGATCATCTCTATTCAGCTCGAGAAGAATTTCACCAAGGAAGAGATCATTACCATGTATTTAAATACGAGTAATTTCGGAAGCAATGCGTATGGCCTGAAGGTTGCATCCGAAACGTATTTCGGTAAGCAACCCTCCGCGCTCAATATCCAGGAAGCTGCCATGCTGGTGGGTATGCTTCAGAACCCCTCGCTTTTTCATCCGCGTGCTCATCCGGAGGCCGCCCTGAAAAAAAGGAACCAGGTTCTCGGCAAGCTTCTCAAACACGGATACCTCGCGGAAGCGGAGTACGATTCAATAAAAAATCTACCCATCGCCCTGAAATACCGCGTTCAGAACCAGAACGAAGGCCTTGCTCCCTATTTCCGGACGGCCATCCAGGACGAGCTGGAGCAATGGTGTAAAGAGCATAGGCTTGATCTCCAGGAATCAGGACTGAAAATTTTTACGACCATCGACAGCCGCATGCAGCAGTACGCGGAGGAGTCAATGGCCAACCACATGAAAACACTGCAGCGCGCTTTCGAAGAGCAGTGGAAAGTCAGGAACCGCGAACCGTGGGTGGATGCCGGGGGGTACGAGATTGAAGGTTTCCTGGATCAGAAAATCAAAGCTACGGATGCCTACCGGGCTTACGTGAAAAAATACGGGGAGAACTCCGATTCCGTAAACATCATGCTCAATCTCAAAAAGCGCATGACCGTTTTCACCTGGAACGGACGCCGCGATACCCTGTTCAGCTCCATGGATTCCCTCCGGTATTACAAGCGTTTCCTGCAGTCCGGGCTGATGGCCATGGATCCCGGAACGGGTGAAATCAAAGCGTGGGTCGGCGGTATCAACCACAGGTATTTCAAATACGACCACGTGCGGCAAGCCACCCGACAGGCGGGATCGGTTTTCAAACCCTTCGTTTATGGCAAGGCGATCGAAGCGGGATACTCCCCCTGCCAGGAAATGTTGGATATCTCACCCGTTATAAAGCTCACCGATGGCACGACCTGGCAACCTCCTAATGCCGAAGGCGACTACGGTTCGGGAGAAAAGCTCACCCTGCGCCAGGCGCTCGCCCGGTCGAAGAATTCGGTGAGCGCACAGGTGATTGACCTGGTCAAGCCAGCCAATGTCGTCGAGTTCGCCCAGCGACTCGGCATCACCACCCGGCTGGACCCGGTTCCCTCTCTTTGCCTGGGCACAAGCGATGTTTCGCTCTACGAGATGGTGGCCGCCTACTCAAGTTTTGTGAACCTGGGAATATACACGAAGCCTTACTACATCACGCGCATCGAGGACAAGAACGGAAATGTGATCGAAAGTTTTATCCCCCAGACCCGGCAGGTGATGGATGAGAAAACCGCTTACAAAATGGTATACATGCTTCAGGGTGGCGTGGAGGAGGAAGGCGGCACGTCGGAAGGGATCAATCCCTTCCTGAAGATTGATAACGAATTAGGGGGGAAAACAGGCACGACCGACAATGCGTCCGACGGTTGGTACATCGGGATCTCCCACAACCTGGTGGCTGGTGTCTGGACCGGGGGCGACGAACCGGGTATCCATTTTCCTTCCTGGGTTTTTGGATCAGGCGCAAGAACCGCCCGGCCCGTCTGGGAAAATTTCATGCTCAAAGTATACGACAACCCGGCCATCGGGTATGGCAAGGGCGCGTTCAAGAGACCCATCGATGGCCTCGATATGACGCTCGATTGTTCAAAGCTCCAGTCGCTGCCCGATTTTCAATAGCCCGTCGCTCAATCATTAATCCGTTACTCACGGTCTCCGGAGTCCAGGTCCACCGACAACACTTCCTGCCCTTTCTGCAGCTCCACTCCCGTCAGAACCCTTTCCCTATTTGTATTTATATCGACGACGACGATCGTGTGCGGAGTGTCGGAAAATACTTTGGGCCTGTAACGGTTGCCGCGGATCCGCAGCACATATTCCGTTTCGCCGGAGGCCTCATTGATAATTTTTACGACGGGGTCTTTCGCTCCCCTGATCGCCAGCTCAGGCAGGTACCCCACTCCCTTCCTTCCGTAGTTCTCCTCCTGGTGAACGGTGACGGGCCAGCCTTCATACTGGCCGCCCGACCCTTTTGCCGGATCCGAATACCGCGGCCAGCATTCGATCGTCATCGTGCGCTTGTCTTTGTCAAAGGTCACAATGCCGTAGCCGGTAGCCCGGTCGTGAACGAGCGCTGGCGCTACGCCGGTGCGGCGGGGATTCGCAGCCGCGAGCACCGTCATCCTGTTCCCGAATCCATCGCGGAAATTCCCCGTATACGCCGGCTTGCCGGGCAACGGCTCATGTCCCCCAAGAGGAGGCCACCAACGCCTGGGCCACAGGTTGTTCAGTGCCGGTCCGGCGAAGGCATACCCGGAATCGCCGAATTCATCGACACCATAGTGAACCAGGCTCGCCAGGTGCTGGTCGCCGGCCAGGTGAAGGGCAAAACATTTCCGGATCACCCTCAGGGCCTCGTCCCTCCCCTTCTGGGGCCACCCGTTTGAATCCATGTCCGCGGTCATCGCGTCGCCCTTCACGTACGCTCCCGGCTCGGGGATGGGAAGACGGGGAACCATCTCGTCGATGATGCTGCCCTCGGGAAGGGTGGCCACCGTGCAGAAGTTCGTCTGCGACAACACGACCTTCAGCTGTGCATTTTCTCCCCAGTCGGCCCCCCAATCATTCAGGAATTTCATCTGACGCTCGCCGAGCAACGCTGCGTCTGTGTTGTAATGTTTCCGGATGTCGAAATCCGGGTTCTGAATGAAGCCGTTCACCACCTTCGCCTCCGGAGGCAACACATTCTTCGGGGCCGACTTGAATTTTCGGTCCTCGAGGATGGCCATGCTGATGCCTGCATAATTCCAGTGCGTGTAATATACGCCGATCCCCTGGGCCACCGGAGTGGGGTCGTACGGGTCAGGCAGATGGCTCGTTTGCGTCCTCTGCA
>DASVOT010000320.1:0-1933 GCA_036383235.1 Chryseosolibacter sp. | reverse complement strand
TTCCGCTCCGTCGCCGCCAAGGCTCACCACACTCGTTATTCCATAACGCGCGTAGATGCGCAGGTTGTCGATAATATTTTCCGTTGAATAATGGCCCGGCTCTATTCCCTTCACATCGCCCACGTGTCCGTGCGTATTGATAAAGCCGGGAATGATTGTTTTGCCGGAGACGTCCGTGACCCTTGTGCCCCGGGGAAGGAGGACATCCTTGCGCGATCCCACGGCCGTCACGCGCCCATGGTCAACGAGCAGCACCCCGTTTGGAATCGGATCCGAGCCGCTCCCATCGATGATGGTCGCTCCCGTAAACGCGACAGAGGATGACGCAAGCGGTTCGCGGCTCTTGCAGGCCATTAACAAAATGCACGACAGGAACGGAAGCAGGACGATCTTCACGGTATGAAGATAATCACGCCTGGCTAAAAAAAGAATTCAGCAGTGAAATAGCGCACACCGACAAAACCTTTTTTCAGCAATTCCCGGAGCATTCCGCCCCCGACAGCAGGTTTTTCGCGGCTGATCCGCTACTCCGACCGCAGGCTGTGTGCCGGGTTGGCGAGGGCCGCGCGGATGGATTGATAGCTGACCGTCAGCATCGCGATACACAGCGCTATGAGTCCGGAAATGATGAAGACATCCCAGGTGATCTCCGTGCGGTATTTGTAATCCTGCAGCCATTGTTGCAACGTGTACCAGGCAACCGGAACAGCAATCACAAAGGAGATCAGTACAAGAGCGATAAAGTTCCGGGTCAGCAGGTGGAAAATACTCTGGAGGGAGGCGCCCAATACCCGCCGGATGCTGATCTCCTTATTGCGCTGCTCCACCATAAAGACTGAGAGGGCAAACAATCCCAGGCAGGCCACGATGATCGCCAGAATGGCGAAGCTGGCAAAGACCTTCCCCATCCGCTGTACATCGTCATACATGCGCGCGTAGCGTTCGTCCAGGAACGTGTAACGGAAGGGCTGGTGGGGCATGATGCGGTTCCACACCCGGCGGATTGACGCAATCGCATCGGGCATCTTTTGCGTGTTCACTTTTACAGAGGCAATGCTCCCGCCCCGCCCGCGCACCAGGCACAGCGGTCTGATCTCCCCTTTCATATTCTCAAAATGAAAGTCCTCCACCACGCCGATGACCGTATACGACTCCCAGTTCATGATCCGCTCGTCGACGGCTTTTTTGAAACCCATTGCCCTGGCCATGGCCTGGTTGATGATGACGGCCTGCGAATCCGACGCAACCTCCTTCAGAAAATTTCTTCCTTCGACCAGTTTCATCCCCATCGTGGCGAGGTAATCCTCATCCACGTACCATTTCTGCGCGCCAACGCCTTTTTCCTCTTTGGATTTTCCGTCGTGATAGAAAACATTCTGGTCGCGTTTTGTACCGTCCACTGGAAAGTACTCGCTGATGGTGACATTGGAGACATCCGAAAGGCGCAGCAATTCATCCTTGAAGGTTTGTTGTTGCTTGTCGAGGGTGTTCGCACCCTGCACCATGATGACCTGGTTCTTGTCGTAGCCAAGTTTTGCATTCATGATAAAACGCATCTGGCGGTAGATGACGAGGGTCCCGATGATGAGTACGATAGAGGTGGTGAACTGGAAGACCACCATCACGCTTCTGATGCCTGAATTCTTGCTTCCCTTCGCAACGGCACCCTTCAGCACGTCGATGGGTTTGAACGCGGAAAGGTAAAATGAAGGATAGATCCCGGCGATGACACCGGTGAGCACCGCGGCCGTGAGCAGAAGCGGGAAGAACCACAGGGCAGTCCAGGGCATCTGCAGCGTTTTTCCTGCCAGCGAATTGAAGAAGGGCAGGCCGAGCCATGCGATGACAAGGGCGAGTACGAACGACACCAGGCTGAAGATCACCGATTCCGTGAGGAACTGCCTCACGAGGTATCCCTGCGCCGAACCTACCA
>DASVOT010000319.1:0-9133 GCA_036383235.1 Chryseosolibacter sp. | reverse complement strand
GTTTAGGTTGATAAAAAAACCATAGAGAAAGATTACCCAGAACGTGGACGTTCGGAAGTCGGTAGGATCCAGGCTTCCCAGGCTGAATTTATGATCGGCCTTTCCGATGGCGATGATATCGGCGAGCCCGTGGTCAAGCTCGTAGAGGATGATCCCCAGTACCAGCAGCGCTCCGACGGTCTTGATGATACCTTGCACCACTTCCGTCCAGATCACCGCTTCGATCCCTCCGAGTACCGTATAGCAGATGATACAGGCGCCGCTCACGACCATGATCGTCGTCATGTTGATGCCCGTCAGCGCCTGCAGCGTGAGGGCGATGCCGAAGAAGATGGACCCCATGCGGGCGAGCTGGGTGAGCACAAAACAGATCATCGCATAGGTCCGGGCCCAGGGGCCGAAGCGGTGCTCCAGATGCGTGTAGGCGCTCACCTCTCCGGAGAGCCTGTAAAACGGGACAAAATATCTGGCCGCGATCCAGGCGGCAAACGGCATTGAAAGACTGAATACGAAAGCATTCCAGTCCGTTCCGTATGCTTTTCCGGGCACGCCGAGAAACGTGTTGCTGCTGAGAAAAGTGGCGTACAGGCTGATGCCAAGGGCCCACCCGGGAATATGGCCGGAAGCTTTTGTGAACTGATCGGTATTGTTATTCCTTCGGGAAAAGTAGACCCCGATACCAATCATTGCCGCCAGATAAAAAAAGATGACCAACAGGTCTACAACGGGTAACGAGTTCATGAGGAAAAGAAAAGGGGGCTTCGAAAACTATTTTAACATCAGGATTCAGAAAACTTAAAGCGGAAAACATCGCGCCAGCTCTTCACGGTGGCATTGTTGACGAGCGGTTTGGCCCATATCCCCACGCTCAGCACGTAGCTTAAGGTGACGAAAAGAACAAGCATGGCCGATTTCAATCCTGTCACTTCGGCGATTCCTCCGATAACAAGGGGTACCACAGCCCCCCCGGCGATGCCGGTGCACAGGATACCGGAGAAAGTGCCGTGATGACGGGGAACGGAATTTAATCCCAGTGAGACGACAAGAGACCACATGACCGACAAAAAGAAGCCCGTTAATGGAAAACAGATCAACGCGATTTCTGCCGAACCAAACAAGGCCAATGCAAGCGCCACCATAGCCAGAACGGCGGCGGCGCTCAGCACCTTGCGGCTGTCAAAAAGTTTCAGAACTCCCAGGCCCAGGAAACATCCGATGGTCATGAGGCCCCAGAAATAAGAAATGGCCCGCGCGCCCTGAGTGGCCGGGTCTACGCCATGGTAGATCTGCAAAAACTTCGACGTCCAGTTCGCGATCCCTTGTTCCGTTCCCACGTAGGCAAAGATGCCAACGAAAAAAAGCCAGACGTATCTGTTTGCCAGCAGAGACCGGAATCCCGATCCGGTATCCATTCGCTCGTCATCCTTCAATTCAACTTTCGGAAACCGGACGAGCATGACGGTAATGACCATGAGCAGGGAGGTCACCGCGAAGACCCAATACAGAGAGATCCATTTTATGTCGGGCGATACCAGGCCGTTAAAAAGAAGAATGAGGGGATTGTCATTTCCGGTGTGGATGTTATTCACCAGGTAACTGTAAAGCCACGGGCTGAGAAAAGAGGCGGAGCCGAAAAAAAGCTGGGCGAGCACCGAGTTGAAAGCAAAGTGTTCCTCCCCTCCTGCCACGCGCAACAAGGGGTTGATCACCACCTGGAGCATCGCCATGCCGATCCCGATGGCAAAAAGAGAGATCAGTGCGACGTAAAACGTCGGAAACAAGGCGAACGTCAGGGCGGCAAGAAAGGCAAGTAGAAATGCCGCGGCCGTCACCGCTTTTTCGGAAAATTTTTCGATGAGGATTCCAGAGGGAATGGACATCACGCCATAGGCGACAAAAAAAGAAAAAGGCAGAAAGCCCGCAAGGCCGATGCTAAGCTGAAAACTGTCGATGATATCCGGTATCAGCGGCCCCAGGATGTTCGTCAAAAATGAGATGACAAAAAAGATGAGGAAGATCAGCAGTACGATCAGTGGGTTTCGTTTCATTTATCTTCGGTTTTTCCCGGGGCTTCCACCTCGCGTGATTTTGATGTCACCTAGATACGCATTTTTCCCATAAGGTTAAATGAATTTTTTTACAACCCGATCGCCTTTTCGCGCAATTCGTGTTACAAAAAGCGATCCGCTGCAACGCCCGATCTGCGCGCCGCTCATCCCTGATCGTGCCGCCGGTGGTTCTTGAAATACTTGGGCGAGGAGCCCATAACCTGCTTGAAGACTTTGGAAAAATGGTATTGATCAAAGAATCCCAGGCTGTAGGCAATCGATTTTATTGTCTGGTCCTTGTTCTGCAGCATCTGGCAGGCCCGCTGAACTTTCATGGACATATACAGGTTCAGCGGAGATTGCATGGTCTTTTGTTTAAAGACAGAACAGTAATGCGACACAGACAGGCCCGCCGCCCGCGCAAGCTCTTCAAGTGTGATCTTTCCATGGATGTTCTCGCGCATATATTCAATGCTCTTGATAACCCCGTCCGTCTTCGCGTGCTTCCTGGCCGACAATACGGTTAGCCTGAAAGAGCAGAGGAAGCTGTAAAATCTGCTGTTGGCATAGACGAGGTTTTCCATATTTTCCAGCAGCTCGAGGTGGTGGAGGATGTCGTTGAACTGCGCGATCCTGCCCACCAGCGGCTTCGCTTTACGCGGAGAAAAATTATTGCGGCCCATGAGGTGAAGCACGATGTTGGGCGCCTGGGTTCCGGAAAAATAGGCCCAGTAGATGCTCCACGGATTCTCAGCCGACGATCCGAAATGGGTGGCGAGCTCGTGCGGGAGAACAAAAAAATCATTTTCCGTCACCGTGAACGTTTTATCGCGAACGGAATACCAGCCCTCACCTCGTGCCACGTAGATCAGGAGGTAATGGTTGCCCGCGCTGTGTTTCTTGAAGGGCCGAAAGGAGGTATCATTCTCGAATCCGATTTCCGTCAGGAATAAGTTCTTGCATAAGGGGTGTTGGCCGATCTTCTTCTGGACGCTCTGCGGGATCACGCAATACCGGTGAAGCGCCGATTTTTCTTCAAGTTCCATAACGACCAGTCTGGATGTCCTCTCGCAAAATACGGAAAAGGCCGGAAACCGCATCGTAATTTTATACATCTTTTTAGTAACGGGCTACATTGATTCCGCCAGGGGCGTTGGCCACCTTTCAGGCATGAAAAAACCTAAAACAAGTCCTGCATCTTTATGACCCCTTATAATGTTCACATTCTTCCGGCGGTGTTTACACCCATGCATGATGACGGGGCAGTCAACTTGGGGCAGGTTGCCGCGCTTTACAAGCATTGCGCCGGATCGGGTTTCACGGGCATTTTTCTCAACGGCACGACGGGTGAATGCATGTCGCTGAACGCAGAGGAAAGGATGAAGCTTGTGGAGGCTTGGATCAACTGCCGCCAAAAAGACAACAACCCGAGCTTCCGGATCTTTGTTCAGGTTGGCAGCACCAATCTAATTGAGGCCGCCGGGATGGCCGCCCATGCGCAGGCGAAAGGCGCCGATGCGATTGCCATGGTTCCTACGTTTTATTTCCGGCCGAAAACGCTCACAGACCTGATCGAGCAGTGCAGGTACGTTGCTTCCGCGGCGGCCGAAACTCCGTTTTACTATTACAATATTCCGTCTCTCACCGGCGTGAACTTTCCGCTCACCGCTTTTCTTGAAAGGGCCTCCAGGGAGATCCCCACCTTTGCAGGGTTGAAGAACAGCTTCAACGACCTGGTGGATTACCAGCAGTGCCTTCATGCAGCAAACGGAAAATATCCCATGTACTGGGGAACAGACGAAGTGTTTATGATGGTGTACGCCGCGGGCAACCGCCATTATGTAGGCAGCACCTACAACTTTATGAGCGACGCCTACTTCAAAATGCTCGACGCCTATCACGACTGCGACTTTGAGAAGCTCACAAAACTGGAGGAGGCGGCAACGGGTATTTACCGGATCCTGAACGATTACAATTCCCTCATCGCCGGAAAAGAGGTGATGCGCTATATCGGCGTGGACTGCGGGCCGGTGAGAAGGCCCCTCCGAAGCCTGAAAGAGTCAGAGCGCGCCTCGCTGTTGGAAAAACTGGAGAAATCGGCTTTCAGGGATTTTGCGGAGCGGGAGAAAACGATCAGAACATAAGAAACGAGCCGGACACAAGAAAAAGAATATCATACATCCAATGTACTTGGGCCCGTTGAGCCGCTTGGAAAGAAACTGAACAGAAGCAACCCATAACTCACTAACCCAAAGGATATGTACAAAATAATTTTACTAAGTGATTTTGCCGAAGAGTATGGTAAAAACCTTCTTCGGGGCATCGCGCGGTATTCAAAGGATCACGGTCCGTGGACGTTTTGCAGAATGCCCGGATACTACCGCGAGACGATCGGCATCGACGGAATCCTGGCCTGGGCCAAAGAATGGAAAGCCGACGGCATCATCGGACAATTCTACAACAACGAAGAGGTGCTGAAATTTATGCGCGCGAATATCCCTGTCATCGCGCAGGACTTTAAAGAACGGTTCCGGGAGATTCCAAACATTACAGGCGCGTACCGCGAAACCGGGAGGATGGGCGCCGAATATTTTCTCAAAAAAGGATTCAAGAACTTTGCCTTCTATGGATTCCGGAATATTGTCTGGTCGCGCGAGCGGTGCGACGGATTTAAAGAGCGCCTGAAGGAAGCGGGATGCGACGTGAACCTGTACGAGCGAACCGACTCCCGGGGTATGGACCTCTGGCATTACAAACCTTCCACCCTGGGGAAATGGCTGAAATCGCTTCCCAAGCCGGTGGCCCTCATGACGTGCGATGACAACCTCGGCAATCACATCACGGAGGCGAGCCGGCTGAACAAGATCCGGATCCCCGAAGAGATCGCCGTTCTCGGCGTCGACAACGATGAGATGCTTTGCGAACTTTCCGACCCGCCGCTGTCCAGCATAGGCCTGGATACCGAAAAAAGCGGATACGAAGCCGCGCGCCTCATGCAGAAAATGATTGAGGATCCATCGGGACGGCACAGCGATATCGTGGTGCAGCCCACGCAGGTCGCCACCCGCGTCTCGACGGACATTTTCGCCAGCGCCGACAAATATATCGTCGACGCCCTGAAGTATATCCACGACAACCTCGACAAGAACCTCAGGGTGAACGAAGTTTTGAAAAAAGTTCCGATGTCCCGAAGGTCCCTGGAGAAAAGGTTTGTTCTCACAACGGGGTACCCGGTGTACGAATATATCTATAACCAGCGCATCGAAAAGTTTACACAAAAGTTACTGGAGACCGACCTGACCATCTTTGAAATTGCGCTGGACCTGGGCCTAAACGATAGCAAGAACATTGCCCGCCAGTTCAAGCAGATCAAGGGATTGACACCGCTCGCCTACCGCAAGAAGTTTGTCCTGCAGAAAGCCTCGCTCTAAGGCCCCTGCGGGGCCTTTCGAAGATGGGGTATAAGGGGGTTAAAACAGCGTCTCGAAACGCCGTTTGCTGCCGGGTATTTCGTCATGGCTGTTGATGGCGATCAGCGCGAGAAGGGCAATGACGGATATGCAGATAGCCGTCACCGTTATCCAGAGGCGAGGTTTTTCCGCCTGCGGCGCGAATATGCCGCTTACCTGCGACATCAACGCCAGGATGACGATCATGTTGACGATGTAAAGGTATTGTTCAGGCGGATGAACAAAAAGGCCCGTGACCAGGAAACTGAGAATGATATAAAGGCCAGTGTACAGGATAAAATAAACTTTCAGGAACGCCGCACGGTCAGAGGGGATTTTCTGCTCTCCAAGGGAATACAGGCGCGCCATCGTGACGGTGGCTACGAGGAGTATGGCCGCGATCGCGATCAGCTTCATCACTATTACCACTGATTCGGAGCCGCCGTCTTTCAGAATAAAATCAAACCGGTCCGTGACAAAAGACTGCTGCCAGACGACAAATGGAACGAGAAGGGTGACGAAAACCAAGGGAATCCATTCTGCCTTTGCGTTGTCCGGCGGTTCGGCAGCAGGCCACGAGGAGTTGAACGTGCCGTAGGCCATACCGGCCCCGCCGAAGAACCCGATCGAATATTCCATGACGTTCCAGAAATTAAAATGCACTCCGGAAGCATTGCCCACCACCTGTAAAAAGTTGCCGAAAGCAAATCCGAAACCTGCGCCGAGGGCTGACCACACAGCGACTTTCATCACCGAAGTCTGATGATGTCTTCGAATGTACCACGCCAGGGCAATGGCAGCGCCCAGGCAGGAGGCCCACATCTCCGACCGGGGCGGAGTCATGAGCCATTCAAGCTGCAAAATGAGTACTCCATAAGCCAGTAAACCCATGGCGACCATCTGTGTGATCAAGGCATGCCACTTTACACGGAAAGCTTTGGTGTCCGCCAGGGCAAGTCCGGTGAAGCCGCCTCCAATGAAGCCATACAAGACGCCGAGCACAAAAAGCATCAGCAGCCCGTAAAAGGCATTTCCGAAATCAGAGGACCTGCCATAGCCCACGACCGCCCCGTAACTCATCACGCCGCTGATGCCCCATCCAAATGCGGCGGCCATAAGGATCCTGAAGGCTTTGCCGTGCCAATCCTGACGCCGGGCGACCAGGATGAGCGAAAGCGCGCCGATCGCCCCTGCCCATGCGGCACCCTGTTCATGGCCGAACTTTCCCCTTACCGCCCAGGCCGTCCCTAACGCCATGGCTACTGCAAGTATGGATAACTGCGTCGATCGGTTTTTCATTGTCGGCGATTTACTCTTTCACCCATGCGAGAGGGAAAGTGGCGTATTTAATGGTTTTCCCCGGCCGGAGATCATTGCGGTGAAAACTGTAGACCACGTGGATCTGCCCGTCGGGATCCGCAATCACGGAAGGATAATGGCTGGACGCAGGGCCCTCCTTCCGGCTGTCGTGCTCAATCCTCTTCTTCCAGCGCCAGGACTTTCCTTCATCGTCAGAGACGGCGACGGTCAGGTCATACCGGCCCGACTCCAGGTCGTTGAACACGATGAGCCATTCGCCGCTCTTCAACGTAACCATGTCGAATCCGGCGCCGGGATTAGGCAGAAGGTCGTCCTTCGGAATGCTCCAGGTGAGCCCCTTGTCCTGCGATTCCGTTCGCTGCATCCGCTGGGGCGGAGGTCCGTTGTCGCGAAGGTAAGCCACGAGCGTGCTGTCTTTCTTCACCGCGATGGTCGCCTGAATGCCTGCGCCCCCGAGCACAGGATTGCTGAACATCCAGTTGTCGCCGCCATCATCCGTGAGCGCAAAGAGCGTACAATCCAGTCCGTCGGAATAAAGTGGAACGATCATGCGCTTGCCGAGGAAGATTGCCTTGTTTTTCGTTTGCCATCCGATGCGCCGGCTCAGCGGGTAGCCGAGCATGGCGGAGGTTTCTTTCCCATCCTGGAAAATCCTGCCGCTGCGCATCATATTTTTTCCTTTGGAAAGGCTGTCCAGCTTAACCTTGTATTTCTCCCATTCAAGGGTCATCGGTTCCTGCAGGCTGTCCGGGAGACGGGGTAGCAGGCTTTCCTTCAAATACGCCTCGTATTCCTTTAACTGTGAGGCTACCTGCTCCACAAAGCGGTCGCCGGGCTGGATGCCCCGCTCGGTCTTGTCGCCGGCCTTCACAAACAACACGTCCTGCCAGCTCCACACCGGGGCGCCCTTTCCGCGATAGTTTTCGCTGAGCCTGTACATGGGAATAGAGGTCTCCCATTGATTGGCAAGCACGGGGTACCACATCAGCCAGAGGCGTTCCTGCTTGTCGAGAAAAAGAATGGGATTGATATCCGGAAAGCCTTTGACATCCGCCATCAAAAAAGGTTGTGACCACGCTGTATCGCCTTTTGTCAATCGCGCGCCCATGATCCTGACGTCGTCGGCCCATCGCTCTCCGGATCCCTGAAACCACGCAGACAACAGGTCGCCGTCCGGCAACTCCACCAGCGTGGAGCCGTGAACGTGTTCGTCCTGGTAGGGAAAGATAATTTGTGAACGAAAGCCAGCGGCTTCATCACCAGCATTGCGTCCGCGGTGACATGCGGCGCAAAAAAGGAACATGCTAAAAATAAAAAATCGCTTTCTCATCGCGGCGTAACGTTACGGGATTCCTCCCTGCATTTTTTAACGGCTTCCACATCATCGGTTTGAATCAGGTCGACCCCCATTGCGATCGCTTTCCGGTAAGCGGATAGGTGGTCGTTTTCATCCAGCAGATCGCAGAACACTTTTATACCCTTCCGGTGGCAGCGCGCCACCAGGGAAGCATTCACCTGATGCCAGTCAACATCGAACGCAATGGGCCGGAGCGTCCTGATGATCTCGTCTTCCCGCTCCTCGCCGGGGAAAGCAGGAAGCAGGCGCGCATCCGGCGCCGCGCTCCTGATGGCCAGGAGCGTCATCACATCGCCGTAAAAAACCGATGCGGAAAGTAAGTCATACTCTTTCAGCACGCGGAGTACTTCATCCACCCGGATATGCTTGCAATCGAGATAGAGCCTGACCCGTCTGCTTCCCGATCTGTTGTGCGCCGAGACCAGCTCGCAAACATCTTCCAGCGATGGTATTTTCTCATTCTCATACTGAGGACCGGATTTATGTCCCGCCGAAAGCGCCCTTACTCGCTCGAACGACATGTCGTTGACCAGTGAGTCGACTCCCGTAGTTCTCTTCAGCGAAGCGTCGTGGAGGCAGACCTCCCGGCCATCGGAGGTCGTCCGCAGGTCCACTTCGATGAAATCGGCGCCCATCGCGATCGCTTTTGAAAAAGCGGCCAGTGTATTTTCCGGTGCCAGTCGTGAAGCACCGCGGTGAGCGGAGATTGCGGGTGACCGGGCCGGATCTCTGATCTCATCTCCCTGCGCCCTCACAAAAGAGCCAGCTGCCAGCAAGACCAGGAAAACAAATGAACGGCTCATCGTCGGAGGCTTCCGTTACTTAACGAAGACTTCGTCCTCATCGGCTACAAACATCCGCGTGCTCTTCGTGTATTCGCCGCCGTTGGGGTCCTTGTATTTCAGGTCCAGGTAAAACGCGCGGTACCCTTTTGCAGGATAGGGTTCCACCGCCGTGAC
>DASVOT010000318.1:0-3359 GCA_036383235.1 Chryseosolibacter sp. | reverse complement strand
GAAGTAACCAAAGCGTTTGACGAGTATGAGCCCACCCGGGCGGCAAGGGCCATCCAGGAATTCGTGAACGACCACCTGTCGAACTGGTACGTCAGGCTGAACCGCAAGCGTTTCTGGAAGCCTGCTCAGGAAGGAGAGAGTGCAATGAAGGGCGAGATCAGCCCGGATAAAAAGGCGGCGTACGAAACATTATACGAATGCCTGATGGTTACGGCCCAGTTGATGGCCCCCATCGCACCCTTCTTCAGTGAATGGCTCTATAAAAACCTGACTGATAATATCAGGGATAAGGCTGTCGCGAACAGAACGCCTCTCAGACATCCATCCGTCCATCTCACAGACCTCACAAAAGCGGAGGAAGGCCGTATCGACCGGGAGCTGGAAATATCAATGGATTACGCGCAGAGGATCTGCTCGCTGGTTCACTCGATCCGAAAGAACAACAAGATCAAGGTGCGGACGCCATTAAAAAAGGTGTTGCTGCCGGTGATCGAACAATCTTTCGCGGAAAGGATCAGAAGCGTTGAGGCCATTATCCTTGCGGAGGTCAACGTAAAAAGCATCGAATATATCGACGACACCTCAGGGCTGCTGGTCAAAAAAGTGAAGCCGAACTTTGCCAGGCTCGGCAAGCAGTATGGGCCAAAAGTGAAGGACGTTTCAGCCGTGATCAATTCCTTTTCGAAGGAGGATATCAGCGGGCTTGAGAAAACTGGAAAACTGAGTAAGGATGGATTTGAATTAACCATCGATGACGTCATCATACAGTCGGAAGATATTCCCGGATGGAAAGTCGCCGCGGAGAATGGTCTGACGGTAGCCCTGGACGTCCAGGTAACGGAAGAGCTAAAGCGCGAAGGGATCGCACGGGATTTTGTAAACCGCGTTCAAAATCTGCGCAAGGATCTTGGGCTGGCCGTCCTGGACAAGATCAACATCGAAGTGGAGCGTGACGGCGAAGCGCTTACGTCGGCCCTGACTTCCTACAGGGATTATATCAGCGCTGAAACGCAGGCGCTCAGTCTCGAGTTGAAAGACAAGGTATCAGGCGCCGAGGAGATCGACATGGATGATTTTATGTTGCGGATCAAAATAAGTGTAAACAAATAACGATCGTAATTCAGCTGAAATGAAGATTTACCGATATTTTATCCTCGCGCTGGTCGTCATCGTTATTGATCAAACCTCCAAATTGCTCGTTTACAATTATATGTACCTTCACCAGGAGATCAACGTGATCGGCGACTGGTTCAGGCTGCATTATCTTCTGAACCCCGGCATGGCTTTCGGGATTCGGTGGAACAATGAATTCGGGAAACTGGCGCTCACCGTGTTCAGGATGGCCGCCATGGTGGGGATTGGTTATTACCTCTGGAAAATGGCGCATAAGAAAGCGCATCCGGGTTTCTTATGGTGTATGGCGCTGATCCTCGGCGGGGCCGTCGGAAACGTGATCGACAGCATTTTCTATGGCGTGATCCTGCACAACCATCCGGCGGAGTCCCCGACCCCCTGGTTTCACGGACAGGTGATCGACATGTTATTTTTTCCCATTTTCGACTTATACTGGCCGGACTGGATGCCGTTTGTGGGAGGCGATTATTTTCTTTTTTTCAGCCCTGTGTTCAACATCGCCGATTCAGCGATCTTCATCGGCGTTGTGATTATCCTGATCTGTCAGCGGATATTCTTTAAAGATAAAGCCGATGCCCGCGCTCCTGCTCCTCACGCACCTGACGCTTTAAACCAGACTGAAGGTACTCGCGAAAATGGCATCGAAGGCAAGTTGTCGGAGGAATCGGAAAATAAGGATTCGTTTTGAACGCACTCCGTCGCTCACATTAATTTTCCCAACGACATAACGAGCGTTAGCCAAATTCATTATTCTTCTTACTTTAGGGAATTAATTCTAACCTAATCCCGCTCAGATACATGAGTTTGTTCATCAAAAAGCCATTGGCACAGCTGATGGCGCAGGCAGAAGAGTCGAAAGAGCTACACCGCACGTTAGGACCCGCGAATCTTGTTTCCCTTGGTGTCGGCGCAATCATCGGCGCGGGCCTGTTCTCTATAACGGGTCTGGCGGCGGCGGCAAACGCCGGCCCTGCCATCACGATTTCATTTGTCGTCGCAGCTTTGGGATGCGCCTTTGCCGGATTATGCTATGCGGAATTCGCTTCCATGATCCCCATTGCGGGAAGCGCTTACACGTACTCCTATGCCACATTGGGCGAATTCATCGCCTGGATCATCGGCTGGGATCTTGTTCTCGAATATGCACTGGGCGCCGCCACGGTTGCCATCAGTTGGTCGGGATACCTCGTCAAGTTCCTGGAATATTACAACATCCACCTTCCGCACGAGCTGACGATGTCGCCGTTTCAGAGCGTGACCCTGGCAGACGGCTCCATCATTCACGGAGCATTTAACCTTCCGGCTGTCTTCATCATTGTTGTCGTGTCGCTGGTCCTGATCAAGGGCACACAGGAATCCGCACTGGCAAACGCCATCATCGTCTCTTTAAAAGTCGGCGTGGTGCTGGTGTTTGTAATCCTGGGATGGTCTTACATCAACCCTGAGAATTACGTCCCTTATATCCCGGCGAATACGGGTAAGTTCGGAGAGTTTGGCTTCAGCGGGATTATCCGGGCGGCCGCCATTGTATTTTTCGCCTATATCGGTTTTGATGCCGTATCCACCGCCGCACAGGAAACCAAAAATCCCAAGCGCGATATGCCCATCGGAATCCTGGGATCGCTGATCGTCTGTACCATTCTTTACATTCTGTTTGCCCACGTGATGCTCGGGCTGGCGAACTACAAGGAATTTGCCGGAAAAGACGGTATAGCCCCCGTTGCGGTAGCGATTGCGCATACCCCTTACGTTTTCCTGCAGCAGGCGGTCATCCTCGCGATTCTTGCCGGCTATTCTTCCGTGATCCTGGTCATGCTGCTGGGGCAATCCCGGGTGTTTTACTCCATGTCGCTGGATGGTTTGCTGCCAAAATTATTTTCGGAGGTTCACCCCAAGTTCAAGACCCCTTATAAATCCAATTTCCTTTTCATGGTGTTCGTGAGCCTGTTCGCAGCGTTCGTTCCGGCGAACGTCGTGGGTGAAATGGTGAGCATCGGCACCCTTTTCGCATTCGTCCTGGTGTGTATCGGCACGTGGGTGCTGCGCGTGAAGCAGCCCGATGCGCCGCGTACGTTCAGAGTGCCCCTGGTACCGCTCATTCCCATTCTCGGAATTATCACCTGTCTTTTTATGATGGCCTTTCTGCCCGCCGACACCTGGATCCGCCTCATCGTCTGGATGGCGATCGGCATTGTGATCTATTTTACCTACAGCAGGCATCGCAG
>DASVOT010000317.1:0-2773 GCA_036383235.1 Chryseosolibacter sp. | reverse complement strand
CGTCATAGATATATCCGTCCGAATCGGAAGCGGTCACGGGCTTGCCACCCAGGTGCAGAATCTTTTCGATGGTGTATTGCGCAACGTTTCCGGATCCCGACACAAGACAGACTTTATCTTTGATCGAGTCCTTCCGCGCCTGCAACATGTTTTCAGCAAAATAGATCAGTCCGTAGCCGGTGGCCTCCGGTCTGATCAGGCTGCCTCCCCAATCGACACCTTTGCCGGTCAGGGCGCCGCTAAATTCATTTTTTATTTTTTTGTAAGCGCCGAAAAGAAATCCGATTTCACGTTCCCCCACGCCGATGTCGCCGGCGGGAACATCGAGGCGGTGATGGATGTGCCGGAACAATTCGCCCATGAATGCCTGGCAGAATCGCATTACTTCATTGTCGGATTTCCCCTTCGGATCGAAGTCGCTTCCTCCCTTTGCTCCCCCCATAGGGATACCGGTAAGCGCATTCTTGAAAGTCTGCTCGAAGGCCAGGAACTTGAGGATGCTGGTGGTGACGGAAGGATGAAAACGCAGGCCGCCTTTGTAAGGGCCGATCGCGCTGTTCATCTGGACACGGTAGCCGCGGTTCACCTGGACTTCCCCGCGATCATCCATCCAGGTTACGCGAAAGCTGATAAGCCGCTCGGGCTCGAGCACGCGTTCGAGGATTTTCAGCTTTGCGAAAGAAGGATTTTTTTCGAAGACAGGAACAATAGAGGTGATTACCTCTTCGGCAGCCTGGAGAAATTCAGGTTCATGCGGATCGCGTTGTTTTACTTTGTCAAGGATTTCCTGAGTCTTCATAGCCGGAGTTTAAGTGCCGCAAGTTAGCACAGAAACTGAAATCCCCGAATCGCGGCAGCGCTGCCTGTCAATAACCGATCTGACGTTCAATCCGGAAGCCAGGGCCGCAGGTAGGCATACACCCATGTTCCCACTAAGGCCGCGAGGAACATCGCAAGGGTTACCAGGTAGCCCGCGCCGATCTGGGCATAGATCGGACCCGGGCACGTTCCTGTCAGCGCCCAGCCGAATCCAAAAATCAATCCGCCGTACACAAACCCGTGACGATACGGCTTGGTGGGTTTCTGGATGAGCTCTCCCGTTTTTGAATGCGCTCCGTATTTTGTCATCAGGAAGATCGACAGTGCCCCAACCGGTACGGCGGTCATAAAAATGCCGTACATGTGGAAGCCCTGAAAGTAGAACATTTCCTGCATGCGGTACCACGAGATCGCTTCACCTTTGGTGAGCGCAAGACCGAAGACAATGCCGATCAGAAGGTAAGGCAGGTTTTTCATAGCGAAAGAATGTAGGGAAGTACCAGGTGACTGAACAGGATGCCGCCGGCGAAGAACGAAATCGTCGCTACCAGAGACGGCCATTGAAGGGCGGACAATCCAAGGATGCCGTGACCGGACGTACACCCCCCGCCGTAGCGAGTGCCGAAGCCGATCAAAAAGCCGCCGCCCAGAATGATCAGGAAACCCTTCGCGGTGAGTAAAGCGCTCCAGTTAAATACTTCCGGCGGCAGAAGCCCCTTCGTTGTATCCAGTCCCCATGAATTCAGAAGGCTGACCGTTTCGGCAGAGACGGCCACCGGGTTTGGGTTCGCAAACACATACCCTCCGAGGAATCCACCGATGAGAATCCCGGCGGCGAAGTAAAGATTCCAGATATTCGCCCGCCAGTCGTAATTCAGGAAAGAGACCTTGCCGGGAAAGGTGGCTGCGCAGATCTGTCTGAGCGTGGACGAAATTCCCAGTGGTTTGTTTCCCACCCATAACAAGGCAGGGACGGAGAGTCCAATGATCGGGCCGGCCACATACCACGGCCACGGTTTGTACAATAGTTCCATAACAAATGTTTAAACGTAAAGAGGGTGCTTTCCCTGGCGGACGCACTTAGGGAAACAGCCGGCCGTTTGATTTAGTTGCATCCATGAAAAGTCAGCCGCAGGCCGCCGGGCTAAAATTCCCAACTCAGGCTTAAGAATACAATATAAAATAATATACTTGTCATCCCGAAAGGGGAAATCGCCTAACTATTATTCGTATGCGAAGGAAGAAAATCGCCATTATCGGCGGCGGAAACCTCGGAGGGGCCATTGCCGAGGGGTTGATCAAAAGTCAGTTTGTTTCTGCCGCACAGATCACCGTGACGCGAAGGAACGTCGACGCCATCCGCCACCTGAAGGCGTTGGGGGTCACCGTCACGAGCGAGAACGACACGGCCATCAGGAACAGCGACGTGATCATCGTTTCGCTGAAGCCCTACAACGTAAAAGAAGTGCTTGAGCGGGTAAAGTCGCACTTCGATCCGAAAAAGCATATCCTGATCAGCGTTGTGACCGGGGTTTTACTGGATGACCTTTCCGGCATCCTGGGCGCCGGGATTCCGATCTTCCGCGCCATGCCGAACACAGCTATCGCCATCCAGGAGTCAGTAACCTGCATGTGTCAGACCGGCGCGACGGAAGAGCAGGTCGGATACGTCACGGAGCTTTTTAATCAGCTGGGCATCGCGATTTCCATCGACGAAAAGTTGATGGACGCGGCGACGGTACTCGGCGCTTGTGGGATAGCCTATGCGTTGCGTTTCATCCGCGCTGCTACACAGGGCGGTATCGAAATCGGATTTGACGCCCGGACTGCCAGCCTCATCTCCGCGCAGACCGTAAAGGGCGCAGCCGAGTTGTTGCTGAAGCTCAACCATCATCCGGAAGAAGAGATCGATAAAGTAACAACTCCGAAAGGCTGCACCATCGTTGGGCTGAAC
>DASVOT010000316.1:0-4484 GCA_036383235.1 Chryseosolibacter sp. | reverse complement strand
AATCCCCATCTCACGGACTTATCACAGCGCGACATATATCCATATATCCGCATATCCGTATCCCCTAGTCAGCCGCTCGACTCTTCAAATGCCCGAGCCCATCCGGAAGGGTGCTGAGGTAGGCCATGAGGTCTGACATCTCCTGCTCACTGAGCTGCTTGTTCAGACCGGGCGGCATCATCGACACGCTCTCCGGCTCAATCGACGTGATCTCTTTCAGTGAAATGCGGACGCTTGATCCGGGTCCTGTCTCCATCAACAGCGTCTCCCCCGCCTGCTGCCTGATGATCCCCGAATAAGCTGTCGTCTTCGTCACCACTTTTGACGTTTCGTATTCCCTGGCAAAGCTGGCGCTCGGATAAAGGATCGCCTCCAGGAGATCATGCGTGGAACGGATCTCACCGATGTTGGTGAGGTCAGGGCCAAATTTTCCGCCCTGGTCGATAATGGAATGACACGTCGAACAGGTCGCTTTTCCAAAAAACAGTTTCCTGCCCTCTCCTGCGTCACCGGTTCTCAGTGCTGCCTGCAACTTTTCAAGCTCCGCGAGCCGCGATGCCTGGCGTTCCGTCAGCGTCTTGAGAACAGGCTGCGCCGCTTCATGCACGGAAGGCGGATAGCTTCTGATAATTTTTTGAAAACGTTCGACTGGCAGGTTATCGAGATGGTCCTGCTGCCCGGCTAGCGCAGCCACCAACGCTTTGCCAACCTGTTCATTATTACTGCCCGTGAAGCAATCTGCCAGGCTCGCCAGGAGATATACATCCGCGTTCGGCACTTCCTCCTTTGCCAGCACCATCAATTGAGCCTCGTTCAGCTTCGCCTGAGCAAGTAACCGCACGGCGCCCTGGCGTAGAGGGGGGTCGTTGCCTGGGCGCATAAACTGCAGCACGGTCCGAAACTCTCGGTCTGAAAGCCGGGGCTCGGTGTTGATCCGCGCGCCCAACGCCCTAAGCCGGAAAGCAGGAGATGCCTTATCACTGGCGGCGATGCGTTCCAGCTCGCTGCCAAATCCCGGCAGATCGTGAGACTGAATGACATCGAGGACGGCGCTTCGAAGTTCAGCGTTGTCTGAACGCAAAAGCTTGGCGAGCACCTCAACCCAAACGCGGGGTAAACCTTTTTCAGGACTTTGATTTACCGCATTCAGCAAGAATAACTTGTTATCCGACGATGTTGACGGATTTTCCAGCCTGGCAGCCACAAACCGCTGCAGTGGCGGATCGCCGATAAACCGGATCATAAGATCGGCAAGCATTTTTCTGCGTGCCGCGCTTAAGGCGTCCTTTCTCAAATTTGCGCCGAGGTAATCGATCACTGCGTCGCCCCAGTCCGTGTGATGGGCAACAACCCAGACGCCCGTGCGCTCCATCAGCGAATCCTTGCTCTGCAGGAATGGAACCACATGCTTCTTTTTCACCGGCGACCCCTCCATCTGATCGAGCGCGATCAAGGCCGCCCGACGCACGTTCGGCGACGCGTGCTTCAGGGCTGCAAGCAAGGAGTCCTCCTTTCCCAAAACAATGAGCGAATAGAAAATTGCGTGCTCGACATACCGGTCCTCAGGGTTCGCGGAGGCTTCCAGCAGTGCCGCGAGGGCCCGTGGGTCTCCGATTTGTCCGAGCGCGGTGGCCGCCTGCCTCCTAACGGGAGGGCTATCATCCTGAACGAGCCGCATGAGTTTGTCCACCGCCTTGTGCTCACGCGCCAGTCCTGCGGCGCGCGCGGCGGCGGTTCGCACGGAAACGCTTTTGTCATCCAGCGCCGAAACCACGCCTTCCATCGCCCCGGCTCCCTGGATCCTGTACAGCGCGAACACGCCAGCCAGTCGATCCTCCTGGTGCCCCGACGACGCCAGGAGATCTCGCAACGCCGGAACGGAAACTTCGCCCCTGAGGACGAGCTCTTCAATTGCCTTATCCTGCACGACCGGCCGCCGATCGCTTATTAAAACAGCTAACTCTTCCGGCGACATGGATTTGAAATCCAGTTCCCGCCCGCGGGGATCGCTGATCTCCGGTGCGCCGGCTTTCCGGACCCGGAAGAGGCCACCTTCGACGTTCGCCTTTGCCACCACGGAAAGCGGACATCCGGCGATAAACCAGCCCCCTGTATTCACAACGATAAGGCTACCATCGGCATCCTCGAGAACGTCCGTGGGATGCGTGTCCAGCGAATCTGATTGCATGAAGGGTTCTTCCGTGGTCTGGAAGCTCGCCCCCTCCGCCGAAACGACATGCCGCATGATCCTTCCGGTATTGAACTGGGCGCTGAAAAGATTCCCTTCGAAGTCGTCGCCAAAAGCAGCGCCACGGTAGCGCATCAGGCCCGCGGGCGATACGCGCGCCAGCTTCGTCATGACCGGCATGAGGTCCCCCGTGAGCTTGAGCCTGTCCTGCTCGATCACAGGATAGGGTTTCGGATACACGCCACCTTCGACCCAATGCATCAGCGCATCGCGATAGCCGTTTTGCGGATCAGTGAAGTACGTCATGGTGCCGATGGTCTCGCCGGAAGGCATGAAGATCAATTCCACCGTGTTGTCGAATCCTCCGCCCGACACCGATTCCAGGCCACTGCCATCCGGACGGCACCGCCAGATGCGCGCGCCCTTACCCTTCAACTCCGTACCTTCCTTCGTCTTGATGTCAAAGCCGCGGCGCGCGTCGCACATGTACATCCATCCGTCCGGACCGAAAAACGGACCACTCAGCGTGGCGGCGTTGTGATTTAAAGTCCAGCCCGTGAGAACCACTTCCCGCTTGTCCGCCACGCCGTCATCGTTCGTGTCCGTAAACCTGAGCAGGTCAGGAGGCGCGGTGACATAGAGGCTTCCCCGATAGAAGTAACTTCCCATGGGATAGGGAACCTTGTCGGCGAACACCTTGCGGTGATCAAAGAAGCCGTCGTGGTCCAGGTCCTCCAGAAGCAGGATCTGGAACGTGGGATTCTTCAATACATCCTCCGTCGAAGTGGTTTTTCCGCTCGATTCGGTTACAAACAATCTTCCGTCGGCATCGAAGGTGGCAAAATACGGATGGGCTACCATCCCGGGGGGCGCGGCGCGCTCGATGACAAAGCCCTCCGGGACATGAAGGTTTTGCGCAGCGCGGTCTTCTGATCCAACCCGGTGGCTATCGCATGAGAAAAGACAGGCACCTGCAAAGAGAATCAAGCAGAATGGCACGCGTATGTGTTTCGCCGTTTCTAGTAGCTTGCCGGTACCGCACGTGAGAAGCATAGTCATCGTAAAGAGATTGATAAAAAAGACATAGGTGATTCCCGGTAATACGCCGGGTCAAAACGACTTCGTCAATTAATAAAGTTAACGAATCGGGAGAGAAAACAAATTCAGCTGAGATAATTTTCATAATGCCGTTCACCATGACGTTCCCAGGAACCCGACCTGTTGGCCTGTACCGTTTTGGCGCACGCCGGCCTTGCAACAACGTGAAAGTTTGTTAAATTAGTAGATCACTTCAAAAAAACCCTATGAAAAAAACGACCCTTTTCCTCGTCTTGCCAATCCTTTTTTTGGTCTGTTATCCCTCCTTTTGCCAAAAGAGCTTAGTCCCCGGGTACATCGTACTTATAAACGGAGATACCGCGCATGGACAGATCAAACACAACCAATGGGACAGAAATCCCCGCGAGATAGCATTCATGGAGAATGGGGCAAAGGAAATTGTCAGTTACGGACCCGCACAGCTAAGGTCCTTTTCGGTTGCCGGGGAATTCTACGAGAGCGCGACGGTGGACGTTGACACCTCGGAATTCAGGGTGGAAAAACTCAGTTACGACCCCGCCCCTCAATACAAGCGCTCACTGGTTTTTCTTCAGTCGTTTTTTCTGGGGGAAAAGAGACTGTTATATCTGAAAGACAAAAACAATAAAGAGCATTTCTTTATCGGGACGGATCATTATGAGCCGCTCGAGCACAAAGTATATTTGCAGATGGCGGAGAGTATCAGCGGGCAATCTCAAATAGCGCAGCACAACCTCACCTACAAAAGACAGCTCCTTGAATACCTCGGTGACTGTCCCGAAATCAAAACGCGGGTTGAGAAGTGCCGGTACGAGGCGCGTCCGCTGACCGACCTGTTTTCGTTTTACTATAAATGTGTCAACAAAGCTGCCACGCATTCAAGTCGGGGAAACCACGTGTCAGCCGAAACGGGCATCGTGGCAGGAGCAACGGCATCGACGCTGGCATTCGAGGGAAACAAGTATCAATATTATTATTTTACGGAGGCGGATTACACACCCTCGGTCAATCCGGCCCTGGGTCTGTACATGACGGCAGACTTAGTAAAATCGATACGATGAAGATCACCAACGAGATCTTTTATACTTCGTTTGATATTGAAGGATCGGGCACGGCCTATAATGATTTTACAATTCAATCGCGATTTTCGTTTCAATATCTGAAAGCGCATACGCTCCTGCAATTCGATTTGCTCCGGGATGGACTCCTTCACTTTGCG
>DASVOT010000315.1:0-12029 GCA_036383235.1 Chryseosolibacter sp. | reverse complement strand
AAGGGTGAGGATTAACAATATGAAAAGCTACCTCCACCCCTACCGGCTTAAAAGACGTATAATGGCTGATTTTTCCCCGCGGGCAATAGTGCTCCCTGCCTGTCCTGATTCAGGGTTACACTTAAAAAGGGTAAATGTGTCGGTAATAATGCAGCAGACGCGTACCCTAATCCGGGTGAGTTGGCCAAAAGAATCCGCGGGCCTATAATTCCAGGGGATCCGGAGGATCAGGATTGTCAGCCTGGCAACAAAGTCACCTTCGCGCCATGTCTGAGTGTATTGTGTATCTCCGCTACTTTATCAACGTCGGCGATGAGCGCCTCGACCTCTTTCTTCGTAGCATCTGACTGAACATCCGCCTTGAAGGTAATATTCGATGCCGGCTCCCCCTCCTTCCCAAAGGATCCTGAAACCGTCACTTCAACAGATTTCAGCGCGATGCCTCTTCTGGCACTTTCGCGATAAAGATCATTGCAAAAACAGGTGGCCAACGCCAGGAACAAGAGCTCGCCGCCGTTGACCGAGGAACCTTGTCCATTCGATTTTGCCGGAATGACAATTGTCTTCTTACTTCCATCGGTATCGACTGTCGCCGCATTTTTTCCGGGCGCGTTTTTCAAAGTTGCGCTGATATTCATATCCCCGTCATTTTATCAATTCCTTGCGGAAGCACAGGCTGTTTTCCACGCCGGCGTACTGACCGTAATTAGGAATGGCTGAATATCCGCTCTTTTTATAAAGCGCAATGGCTTCAGGCTGTCTTTTGCCTGTCTCCAGCACGCACTTTGAAAAAGACATTTCGCGCGCCCAGTCCTCCAGCTCGTGGAGGATCTTCATGGCGATTCCCTTTTTGCGACTCGCTTCGGAAACATACATGCGTTTCACTTCCATGGTATCCGGTGCCAACGGTTTAATGGCGCCGCATCCCACAGGCCTTTCATCCTCATAGGCAACAAGCGCATGTTTTATTTTATCGATCGTGTTGAACGGTGCATAGAAGGCATGATCTGCGCCGTCGCGCGCCGCCAGCTCCGCGTCAAGCAATTTCACGAGGCTGACGAAATCGGGATGATCGGAACCGGTCCTGAGAATCGTGATCATGCACAGCTATCAATCACCATTGGATCCTGTAAAAGACGTTTGCAGGGAGACGCCCTTCAGTAACGTTTGGTAAACCACGCAATACCTTTCAGTCAGTTTCTCCAGCGTTTGGATTTGTTCCGGGCTGGCGTCCGTGTTCAGCGCAAATGAAAGACGGATGGATCTGAATCCAACCGGCGCGTCCTTCGAGACACCCAGCGTTCCGCGGAAATCAAGGTCGCCTTCCGCGCGCACCGTTCCATCCGTTATCTGGACATCGATCGCGGTCGAGACAGCACACAAGGTTACTCCCGCGCAGGCCACCAACGCCTGCAGCAACAAATCGCCGGAACACGCCAGCATTCCATTTCCCCCGGTCGCAGGATGAAGGCCCGCAGTAACGAGCGCCCTGCCCGTCTCAACGCTGCAACTGATCGCTTCCCCTAATTTTCCTTCCGCTTTCAATGTGACGACGGCAGACTCGGGATCCTCGGAATATTTCTGCTTCAGCGGGGCCTGCAGCGCTTTGAGTTCTTCTTTTTGCATGTTAAGGGGAGTAAAAGTTTATCAGCGTTTATTTGAAGTTCGCCGAGATAGACGATGGCACATCGCATGCCTCTTTCTCGCGCGTATCGGCGACCGAAAAGATCCGCCATCCAGCATCGTCGTCGCGAAACAATTGAAAAGCATCCACGCCGCAATGACTGAATTTCCTGCCGACATAAAACGCGTATTTCGCCCACACCTGCGCCAGGCGGCCATCCGACTTAATTGTCACATCCCAGATCAGCTCGCTCCAGGGCTGATCGTGAGGCGTGCCCACGGCGATCAAGAACCTGGAAAACTCGTCCATGCGCATGACCGCCTTGCCGGATTTGCCGCGGGTCACAGTCGCCATGAATGGCCTCGCCGCAAACGCTTCATGAACCATCGCGCTGTCGCCCTCGTGCATCCCCTGAAAAAGTTTTTTTACCGGGTCCATGATCGCACTGTCCGGCGCCAAAGATTGTGACTTCGCATACAGGCACGCGCAAAGAGCCGCGGACAGCAGGAAATACTTCATAGTAGATTCCGGTTGAATGTTTTTAATACTTGTCTAAATCAATCCAGTAATGAACGCCGGTCGTTCGGTCTTCGACGCCGACTTTCAAAAAATCGGCAAATTCCTTCAGTCCCTTGATCAATTCTTTCTTGTCGTTTCGGGTCAGGAGGTCAAGCGTGCCACTGTCTGACAGCAATGTTCCTGTAAAATCCGACCAATCGAGTTGCCTGGACTGGATCCGTGTATTTATCGTTTGCGAATAGTTTCCCTTCGTGATGATGATCCGGTCAAGGGAACTAAATCGCTTCGCATCCACATTGAATGGCATCCACAAAAATGACAGGTAGTCCCGGTAAGTCTTGTCCTGCAGGTTTATCTCCGTAACGTACCGGGTGGTCAGGATGATGATACCGGCGATCAGGGCAACAACACCCCAGAATGGAAGACCCGCGACGGCAAAATATATTCCACCACCGAAGAAAAGAGGTGTGATCATTTTCATTCCTGACGGGAAATAAGGGATACTGATCTTCTTTATCACAGAACTTTCCGTTTTTTCCAGGGTTTCGTCAGTGAGCACACCTTCACCTCTTTCCCGTGAAGGTATTTGATTTCTCATGAATATAAAAGTTTGGACACTCGCCCTGTATTGGATGCCACAAAAAAATCGTGTAACTTAATCGGATTCCGATAACAACAGACGGCGATGAAAAAACACGGCCCTTCAGGGAAATCCTTCCTGTTCATTCTCTTGTTCAGTCTTGCGCCAGCCGCATTTTGCCAATCGCAGAATCATTTCAGGGTGCTGGCCTATTATCTCGGAAACGGAGAAGATCTCGACCAGTATAATGTCGGCCAGATGACTCATATCATTTTCTGTTTCGGTCAGCTGAGCGGGAACCGGTTTGCCATTACGGCCAGGGACTCTGCCACGATCAAAAAGATGGTGTCGCTGAAAAGCCGGAATCCCAAGCTGAAAGTGATCGTCTCCCTCGGTGGCGGACGCGGGTGCAAGACCTGCTCCGACGCATTCTCCACGGAGAAGGGCAGAAAGGAGTTTGCCCTGTCGATCCGGGAATTTCATCAGCACATGGGAACGGACGGCCTGGACCTCGACTGGGAATTTCCCTTCATCGAACATTTCCCCGGTCAGAAATATTCGCCGGCTGATGTAAAGAACTTTACCGCCCTGGTGAAAACGCTGCGACAGACAATGGGCGATCGTTACGAGCTGAGCTTTGCGGCAGGAGCCCACGAGGGGATCTTTGAAGTGGTGACGGAGTGGAAGAAGGTCATGAAGTACCTGGATTACGCCAACCTGATGACCTATGACATCGGCAGCTACCAGAACCGACCAAAGCTTCCGCAATACCGCCACCTTTCACTTGGAAGCGACTCAAAACTTACAGCCCATCACACCGCGTTGTATTCGACTCCGGACCAGCTGCATTCCATCCCCGGGAAGTATGCACAGTTTTCGACACCTGGCCAGGAGCGATCCGTGGACTATTGTGTGCAGTATTTGCTCAAGCTGGGAATTCCCGCGGAAAAGCTCATTGTGGGTGCGGCGTTTTATGGCAGGATGTACGAAGACGTGCGGGACCTCAACAACGGACTTTACATTCCGGGCGAATACAAAGGCAATGTCGCGTTCAGGAACTTCACGACGGAAATGTCACCAGACAGTGGATTTGTCTACCATTGGGATGACATCGCGAAGGCGCCCTTCATGTACAATGCATCCAGAAAACTCTTCGTGACCTTTGATGACAAGCGGTCGGTGGAGTTGAAGGCGCGGTATGTTGTCGATCATAAGCTTGGCGGCATCATGTTCTGGCAGCTTCGAAACGATACTTACAAGGACGGGTTGCTGGAAGTGATTGACAAAGTGAAGACGGGCGCCAGCGCCCGTTCCGCTGCGTTGGAATGAGCGTTCTAAATCAAATGGAGCAAAGACCCATGGGACCCTCCTTGAAGTTCCATATTATTTTGGTATCGGCGCTTTGCGCCTTGAATTCTGTCTGCTGTCAGGGGCAGGGGCAGTCATTGGAAAGCAATGATTCCGTGATGGCCAGGAAACGGTTTGTTTCAAATGTAGAAATCCTGGTGGGCTCCGGGATGGTTTTCTTTCGTGGAGATGAATTCTACAAAAAGTATGGAGCGTTCAAGGCCGGCTTTTCAGCTCATTATGGACTGGTTCACAAAATTAACTCGAGGCTAAACTTAGTTTCATTGCTTGGTTATGAGATCAAAGGAGCTAAGCATGTCACCAACACGTTTAGTCAGGATTATCAACCTCCAGCAAGACAAAAGCATATACAAAGTATTAGTATTAACTATGCAACGGTGACCCTACTCACAAAGTACTATTTTCCGAGGAATCAAAAATTGTTCTTGGGATGCGGTCCTTACCTTGGTTATCTACTCCGAGAGAAAATTACTTCCAAACTTTATCTCAATGATTCGTTGGCAAGCACGTCAGGAGTAATCAATTACTCGCCCTCTAACTACAAAAGCTATGACTGGGGATTTGCAGCGACGGCTGGCGCAAACATTAGTTGGGCGCGGAAAAGGAGCACTAGCATTCAATTAATGTATCAAAAAGGAATGAGGGACATCAATCAGCCCATGATAACCCAAATACGTAATCGTGCAATATCAATCCTGGTGGGACTTACTATAATATAGTTCTGATTGACGATACATTTCACACTCATATTCGCCATGAACCTGTGAATTCTGCGCAGACGCTGATTACGCATCTTGCCGGCTGCCTACAAATTATCCAGGAAAGGCCTGCGTCTTTCCAGCTTCAGATCCTGAAGAACAGAAGCCTTCACGGCAATGGTGAAGTTATATGACTGGAACCGGCCGAAGGGAACCCAGGTAAGGTTCATGTGCCAGCAGTGAAGGTCGCGTGAAATGCCCACGTTGGTCTGGGTAAACTGCGCCGACTCAAAATGATAACCGGTGTTGTAGGTGATCTTCCATTTTTCCGATATCGAAAGATCGCCGGAGACCTGAAGTGTCTGCGTCACCTGCGCTTTCTGGAACTCGCGCGCACTGCGCGTGATGGGTCGCCGGTAGCTCAGGTTATATCCGAGATTCAGACTCCAGGGAATGTCGAAATCGACATACGCCTCCGGGTTCTCGATAATGTGCCGCTTGTCCTCTTCCGGGATATCCGACTGCCCCACTTTCGCCCGTGTGTCCTTTTGTTTTTTGCGCATGGCGGGGTTCAGGTTCGTGTTCAGCGCAAGCGTCGCGTTGGTCAGCCTTCCGAGGCTTCCGCCTTTCCACGCATAGGCGTCCACCCTCCGCTCGCTGACCCTCCCCGCCTCGTCCACGCTGCGCACGTAGTTGTAGGAATCAAGGGAGCCCGACAGGTTGATGTTGATCATGTTGTCCAGAATGTTTGTGTTCGCCGAAATGTTTATGGGTGCCAGCTTGAAAGAGTCAGCCATCAGGTTGTAGCTCGATCCCAGCGATAAATTGTTCAGCAGCATCACCTTTCTTTCCACGGTGTCTTTCTCCCCTTTCACTTTCATTTCCAGGTTGTTTCCAATTCCGAAGCCGATCGAGCCCGCTTTCCCCAATTGAGAGCTCCCGTACACAAAACCCTGGTGCCGCGCCAGGTACTCGACCTTCGGCGCATAAACAAGGTTCGGTCCCGTCGGTCGGTTCAGGATCTGAAAATACTGGTCGTTGTGAGAAAAGTCCGGCGTGAGTCCAAACGAAATACTCGGATTGATCACATGGCGTATCGCCTTCACTTTTCCTCGCTTGAAGAAGTACATGCCGTAGATGCGCGTGTTCGTGCCGACACTCATGCTGTAATTTGCGATGCGGTTGAACCCCTGAAGGGTGTCGGCTTTGGCGATGTAGCTGCCGGTCCTGTCATCCTGAACATACCGCCAGTTGAGCTTTTCGAAATACCATTTCTCTTCGTAGTTCAGGGAGGGCGACATGGTAAAAAATCTCAGGAACTTGAAGGAATAGGATACCGGAATGGCGTGGCGAATTCCTTTTCTTGCGTTTTTCAGAAACAACGGAAGGTTGTCGAAACTGAAAGGGGCGATGCTGTCACGCGGAGAATCAGGACTCATCCTTCCCAGGTTGTTGGTGATCCGGTTCGTGCCGGTCATGCTGTAGCCGATGGAGAAGTTGTCGAGGATGGAGGTTTTTCCTTTTCGCTGGAACGGATAGAGGTTCGTCATGTTCAGCGTAACGTTCGGAAGGGGCAAATCCACCAGTCGCGTCTGCAGGTCCTGGCTGTGACTGAGGTTGATGCCCATGGTGAAAGGCGTTCCGACAAAGCGTTTGCTGTACGATACGTTGGAACTCAGTTTTGTCGTGATCTGGTTAAGGCCGCTGGATGCGAGTTCGTTGGCGGAGCCGTACATGAGGTTATTGTTTTTATTGAAGGTGGCGGTGGCCGCATTGACGGACGCGGCAAACCTTCCCGAACCTTTTGACTGTGGCGAGTGACTCCAGAGTAGCCGGAAATCGTTCGACACATCGCGATCTTCTATGTTCTGGCCCAACCGGTTCTTTGAATAGCTGAAATTAAAATTGCCGTTGTACTTATAGCGCTTCATGTAGGTTGAATTCGCGTACACCGCGTGTCCACCTTTTGAATAAATGTCGCCGGTCAGCGCCAGCTTGACATATTCGCTGATATCAAAAAAGTACCCGCCGCCGCGGAAGTTGAATCCCCGCCGCCGTTCCTCACCATAGCTCGGCACGATGATGCCCGACTTGCTCTCGCGCTGGGCGGGGAACATGCCGAACAGAAATCCAATAGGCAGGGGGATCTCGTTGAACTCGACATAGAACGGTCCCGACACAATCTTGTCATTGGGTATGGCTTTCGAGCGGGTGGAGATGATGGCGTAATGCGGATGCTCGAGGTTACAGGTGGTGAACCGGTTTTTTACGCTGAGCAACTCATCGTTTTCATTCTTGAAGACGGTTTCACCGTGGAGGATACTCTCTCCCTGCTGCGTGACCACTTCGCTGATACGGGCGCGGCCGGTTTTGAAGTTATAGACAATATCTTTCGTTTCATACAGCTCCGCCCCGTTCTTGAACACGGGAAAACCGATCCTGTTCCCCAGGGAGTCGCGAACTCCGTGTGCAGTCATCGTGTTCATACCGTAGTCGATGAGGATCTCCTCCGCTTCGAGCTCGATCTGGCCGTAGGTGATCTTCGCCTGCCCGAACAACCAGATCTTTTTCCCATCGATGCTGGCCCGGATGGAGTCTCTGGCAGTATAGTTGATAGTAGTTTCAATGTCGCCTTTTGGAGGAGGAATGGAGTCCTGCTGAATTTTCAGGCTGTCTGACCTAATATTCAGGCTGTCAGATCGGTTCGGAATAGTATCGGAAGCTGCGCGGGTTGTATCTTGCCTGACGGGCAAGTCGCCGGCAGGATTTTTTACAGGCCTTTCAACCTGAGCGACTGTGGAAACCGCTATCGAAAGAAATAAGAGAATGAAAATGAAAGAAAGCCGCACAACACCCAAATTGATAGTAAAATTTTTACGTTTTAGTGAAAAATTTACAATTTTGGGCAAAGGTATTGCAAATACATTTAACATTGTACGGCCCTTGAGGAATATTGGAATTACGGCGATTTTCTTAGCAATAACCCTGCTAAACTCCTCCAGCACCCGTATCACCCCCGACTTCAAGGTCGATGTGGTGGTGATCGACCCGGGTCACGGAGGAAAGGATTCCGGTCCCCGGGGCCAAAAGATACTCGAGAAAGATGTTGCCCTTAAAATCGCTTTGAAGCTGGGCAACTACATACAAAAAAACATACCCGGAGTAAAGGTCATCTATACCCGTAAAAACGATACCTATATTCCCCTTGACGAGCGGGCGGAAATCGCCAACAAGGCCAGCGCCGATCTGTTTATCTGCATCCATGCCAACGCAATGCCGGGGGGCAAAGCCACAGGCACGGAGACCTATGTCATGGGGCTTCACAAAGATGAGAGCAATTTTGAGGTCGCCAAGCGCGAAAACTCGGTGATCCTCATGGACGAGAATTACCATGAACGGTACGAAGGATTCGACCCCGACAGCCCGGAATCCTACATCCTTTTTTCACTGACGCAGAGCGCCTACCAGGAGAGCAGCCTGTCGTTCGCCCAAAAGGTGGAGGACCAGTTTGAGCATCGCGTCGGGCGCCATAGCCGGGGGGTTAAGCAGGCTGGTTTTGTCGTGCTCTGGAGGACGACCATGCCCAGCGTCCTGATCGAAACCGGCTTCCTGTCCCATCCTTCCGAAGAACAATTTTTAGCTGGTGACAAAGGCCAGGATCTTATCGCCTCGGGAATATACAGGGCCTTTAAAGAGTATAAAAGTGAAGTAGAATCCATAAATTGACCTCCAATCGGATCTTGCCTTTTTCAAACCAGTTCCAGATCGAATGAAACTCTCGAAAGAAGTTAAAGTGGGCCTTTTTATGATCACCGCCATTGTATTGTTATACTTTGGCTTCAACTTTTTGAAAGGAATTGATTTCTTCTCGTCGGACTACAAGTATTACGCCATCTACAAAAACGTAGACAAGCTTACCGAATCAAACCAGATCTTTTTAAATGGCTATGCGGTAGGACGCGTGAGCGACATCATTATCCAGCAGAGCAAGGACCGCGTGCTTGTCGAATTGTCAATCGATTCCGATATCATCGTCAACAGGGCTTCTGTAGCGGTGCTGAACGGAGAATTGCTCGGCGGCAGATTTATTCAGCTCGTGGTGGGCGATAGCGATGAGCGCCTCAAACCGAGAGACACCATCCGCTCGGATGTCGCAAAAGGCCTCGGCGACTTCATCGCGGAAAACGCTCAGCCTGTGGCGGCAAATCTTCAGACTACCCTGGGCAAGGTGAATACGATGCTCGACACGCTGACTCGCAGTGCGATCATGCTCAACAAGATGTTTGTCGACCTGCAGTCTACGCCCGGCATGATCAACAGCTCCATCGCCAACCTCAACGGAAGGCTGGGCCAGATGTCGGGTACGTTCGACGAGGTTGGAAAAAACCTCAATACTACGTTGACGGACCTGAAACCCACGCTCGATAACTTCAAGACTCTTTCCGACTCCCTGAAAAGAATAAAACTGAGCGGCACCATCGCCCGGCTGCAGGAATCGCTGACAAAATTAAATCAAACGCTGGCATCCCTTCAAAACGGAAAGAACACCGCCAGTAAACTGATGACCGAAGACACCCTTTATGTCAACCTGAATAATCTCCTTCAGAACCTCGATTCGCTGGCCAACCACTTTAACGAAAACCCCAGGCACTTCATGGCGCCGCTGGGTAAGAGCCGGAAGCGGATCGAGAAAGACCTGGAAGAACAAAGGAAGAAGGGTAATCGGTAATGTGTCATTGGCGCAGTGTGTAGTGATTTAGCGCGAAGTCAAAAACAAATTTTCATTCTTTGTCTCTTAGCCCTTTGCGGCCAAAAAAAATGACGAAAACGGATTTGGAATACAACAAGAATGAAGACCTGATGAAGCAACTCGTCTTCAAACTTCATGCTAAGGAAAAGAAGACAAGGCTGGGCGGTGGTGAAAAGAAGATTGAAGAACAACATCAGAAGGGAAAGCTCACGGCGCGTGATAGGGTGCAGTATCTCATCGATAAAGGATCGGATTTTTTAGAGATCGGACTTTTCGCCGGCGAAGGAATGTATCCCGAAAGCGGAGGCTGCCCATCGGGTGGCGTGATCGCGGGTATCGGCCGCATTCAGCAAAGGCAATGTGTGATCGTGGCGAACGACGCCACGGTGAAAGCGGGGGCGTGGTTCCCCATTACCGCGAAGAAAAACCTCCGCGCCCAGGAGATTGCCATGGAGAATCACCTGCCGATCGTTTACCTGGTCGACAGCGCGGGCGTTTTTCTGCCCATGCAGGATGAAATATTTCCGGACAAAGAGCATTTCGGCCGGCAGTTCAGGAACAACGCAAAGATGTCGTCGATGGGAATCATCCAGATCGCCGCCATCATGGGAAGCTGCGTGGCCGGCGGCGCCTACCTTCCGATCATGTCGGATGAAGCGATGATCGTCGATAAGACGGGGTCCATCTTTCTGGCAGGATCCTACCTGGTGAAAGCTGCCATTGGAGAGGAGATCGACAACGAGACGCTTGGGGGCGCGACGACGCATTGCGAGATCTCGGGGGTCACCGACAATAAATTTCCCAGCGATGAGGCGTGCCTGGACCATATCCGTTCGCTGTTTGAAAAGTTTGGCGTAAAGCCGGGCGCGGGATTCAACCGAATCGCGAGTCGCGAGCCGAACGCGGCGCCCGCAGAATTGTACGGGATATTCCCCGCCGATCGCGCAAAGCCCTATGATACGATGGAGATCATCAAACGACTTGTCGACGACTCAGCGTTTGATGAGTACAAGGCCCTGTACGGCAAAACGCTCATCTGCGGCACGGCGCGCATCGAGGGTTGGGCCGTGGGCATCGTGGCCAACCAGCGCAAAGTGGTGAAAACAAAAAAAGGAGAGATGCAGATGGGTGGCGTCATCTATTCTGACTCAGCCGATAAGGCCGCCCGCTTTATTATGAACTGCAACCAGCGCAGGATTCCCCTGCTCTTTCTCCAGGACGTCAGCGGGTTCATGGTAGGCAGCAAAGCCGAGCAGGGAGGCATTATCAAAGACGGCGCGAAGATGGTGAACGCCATGGCGAATTCCACCGTCCCGAAGTTTACCGTCGTCATGGGCAACTCGTACGGCGCAGGCAACTACGCCATGTGCGGCAAAGCCTATGACCCCCGGTTGATCTTCGCCTGGCCCACTTCACAGATTGCCGTGATGAGCGGAGCCTCCGCTTCCAAGACTTTGTTGCAGATACGTGTGAATACTTTAAAAGCGCAGGGCCGGAAGATCACCCCGGAGGAAGAAAACAAATTACTGAAAGAGATCACCGACCAGTACGAAGAACATCTCAGCCCCTATTATGCTGCCGCGCGCCTCTGGGTCGACGGCGTGATCGATCCGCGTGAAACAAGATCGGTAATTTCACGGGGCATTGAAGCGGCCAATCACGCCCCGGTGGAAAAATTTAACGTGGGCGTTATCCAGACATAAGTCGGATTTGAATACGCTCCATCGCCGAAAAGTCCGGGTACAGCCGCTAGCCGGAGACGAATCGCCGGAATTTCCGGCGTAAAGTGCTCCTGCCGCTGCACCATTTTCGAATTCGCCGTGCTATTATTGAAAAGGAAATCTTTACCTTCATGTCGAAAGCGTTCTGAAGCTATGGGATTGGAATCCAAGGAATTTAAGGCATTGATTTCACTGTTGGAAGACGATGATGAGCAAATCGTTAACCATGTGCAGGAAAAAATACTTTCACTGGGAACGGAAGTGATTCCTTTTCTTGAGCAGGAATGGGAAAGCAATTTTAATTCGTCTGTTCAGCGCAGGATAGAAGACCTCATCCATACCCTGCAATACGAATTGCTGAAAGAGCGCCTCCGTGAATGGTATCAGACCGAGGATCAGGACCTGCTCACCGGCATGTGGCTCGTGGCCACCTACCAGTACCCGGACCTGGAGCAGCTCAAGCTCAAACAGGAGCTCGAGCAACTGTATTACGAAACGTGGCTCGAGTTCAAGCCCGACCTTTATCCGTTCGACCAGGTGAAAGTGATCAACAGCGTGCTGTTCAGCAAACTGAAATTCGGAGCCAATACAAAAAATTTTCACAGCCCCGGCAACTCCATGCTCAACATCGTGCTGGAAACGCGGAAAGGAAATCCCATCACCCTTTGCGTGATCTATATGCTGGTAGCCCAGAAGCTGAAGCTGCCGGTTTACGGTGTGAACCTGCCCAATCTTTTTGTGCTTACCTATAAAGACGACCGGCAAAACC
>DASVOT010000314.1:0-7694 GCA_036383235.1 Chryseosolibacter sp. | reverse complement strand
CGAACTTTCATATGCCTGAATCCACGCTGCTGATGATGGCCGCGGCCTTTGGCGGATTTGAAAATGTAATGGAAGCCTACAAGGTGGCGAAAAAAGAGAAATATAAGTTCCTCACCTACGGCGACGCCATGCTGATCATCTGATCGAAAGCTGTTTCGTCAGGTACAGGAACATGAAGATGGCCACAGGGTAGACGATAAAATACTGCGGCGTGGGCGCGAAAAATCGGAAGAAGATGCCCATCGGCGCGAGCAGCAGAATGGCGCCCCCGATCAGGATCATGGCCTTCTTCGACTTCTCCATCGGCCTGCGGTATACATCCACCATCTTGTAGATGAGGAAGCTGATAATGGCGACATTGAAGACCAGCAAAACGAACCTCAGCAAAACCATATTGAATGTTTTCATAAAGTTAGCAGGTTCCGGATGAATCCCGCGACTCTTTTCTTCGTAGTTTTAAGTCAAAGCAGACAACCTGCTTTCGCCTGTTCAGGATAAATATTCAGGAAAATATTGACGCCAAAAGAATACGCGCTCATCGTAGCCGGGGGTAAAGGCACGCGCTTCGGAAGCGCACTGCCGAAACAATTCCTCGACTTGAATGGCAAGCCGGTCCTGCTTCATACCGTCGAAGCATTCTTCCGCTATTCGGAAAACATCGGCGTCGTGCTCGTGCTCCCGGAAGAAGACATTTCGCTGTGGCATGAAACGGCCAAGAAATATCGCTTTGAAAAAACCCTCACGATCCAGTCCGGCGGGCCGACCCGTTTTCATTCCGTTAAAAGAGGACTCGAAAAGATCGGGGACACGGGCTTCGTTGCCATCCACGACGGCGTTCGTCCCCTCGTAACCTCCGCCATGATCGCGGCCTCTTTCAGTCTCGCGAAAGCGGAGGGGAGCGCCATAGCGGCAGTGCACATGAAAGAATCCATCCGGCGGGTTGATGAAAAGAACGGCCCGGCGTTTCCGTTCAGCACCTCGAAAGCGGTTGACCGGGCGCTGTACAAGACAATCCAGACTCCTCAGACCTTCGACGTCGCGATGATAAAGGAAGCCTATGCGCGGCAGAACGACCCATTGGTCACTGACGATGCGGAGGTGGCGGAGCGCGCCGGGCATCGTGTTTTTTTGTTCGAGGGCAGTTACGAGAACATCAAGATCACGACACCCGGAGACCTGATAATCGCCGCGGCATTGCACTCCCGGCGCCGTCTTGTAGAATAACTTCTACTGATATCGCCGCTTTCCCCAACCGTCGGGAGATTTTTTCCGAAATCGATTGAAATGCACAAAGGGAACAGTTTTTTCTTTCGGCTGCCGGTAAAACAAACCGTTTTATGGCGTATCAGTTCACTCTTGACCTCCGCGATATCAAGCTGGAGGACGTAAACCTCGTTGGCGGAAAGAATGCTTCACTCGGCGAAATGTTACAGCACCTTTCGCAGCTTCAAATAACCATTCCGGCAGGCTTTGCCATCACGGTGGATGCATACTGGTCTTTTCTTCAATTCAATGATCTGGAGGATACCATTTACCGGATCATCGACGAGATCGACATGAAGGATCTTGTTTCGCTTCGCAAGGGCGGCACGAGGATACGCCAGATGATCCGGGACGGGAAATTTCCGGAAGCGATCAAGGATGAAATCATTAAAAGGTATAGTACTCTGTCCCAATCGTATGGCCAGGTGGCTACGGACGTGGCGGTCAGGTCGAGCGCCACGGCAGAAGACCTTCCGGACACTTCATTTGCCGGACAGCAGGAAACCTATCTGAATGTGCGGGGCCCGGAGGGAATTCTGGAAGCGGTGCGCAACTGCTTTGCCTCCCTGTTCACCGACCGGGCAATTTCCTACCGGGAACATTTCCGGTTCGATCACTTTAACGTGGCCCTTTCGGTTTGTATCCAAAAAATGGTGCGTTCGGATCTGGCGAGTTCGGGAGTCGCTTTTTCTCTCGACACGGAATCCGGATTTAAAAACGCGGTGATCATAAACGGATCCTATGGGCTGGGTGAAATGATCGTGCAGGGCTCCATCTCCCCCGATGAATTCATTGTATTCAAGCCAGCTCTTGAAAAGGGATTTTGCGCCATCATCGAAAAGACACTGGGGAACAAAGACCGCAAGATGATCTATGGCGATGATCCCGGGCAACTCACGAAGATCATCAGTGTTCAGAAAGATCAACAACAAAAATTCTGTATAAGCGATGAGCAGGTGCTTGAGCTTTCCAGGTGGGTATGTGCTATTGAAAAATATTACTCTGAACGGAAAGGTTACTGGTGTCCCATGGATATCGAATGGGCTATCGACGGCCTGACCAACCAGCTATTCATTGTTCAGGCGCGGCCGGAGACGATCCATTCCCAAAAGGACAACGGGTCGTTTCTGGAATACCGCATACTGGCCCCTCAGCCCGAAAAGCGCATCCTTCAGGGCATTGCTGTCGGAAATAAAATCGCCAGTGGAAAAGTGGTGATCATGTATTCACTCGATGGCCGCGACGGATCACGCGACGGTAAAGACTTCAACGAGGGTGACGTGCTGGTTACCGAGATGACCGATCCGGATTGGGAGCCCATCATGAAAAAAGCGTCGGCCATCGTAACGAACAAAGGAGGGCGGACCTGTCATGCCGCTATCGTTGCCCGTGAATTGGGCGTTCCAGCAATTGTCGGTTCCGGTAACGGCACCGATATGCTGAAAGAGAACCAGTTCATCACCGTTTCCTGCTGCGAAGGCGACAGCGGATATGTATATGACGGTGAGATTCTGTTTGAGAAGGTGGAAACAAACCTCGCGGATCTGCCCGCGATATCCACTCCCATCATGCTGAATGTCGCGTCGCCCGAACTCGCCTTTAAATTCTCGCACATTCCGAACGCGGGCGTGGGGTTGGCGCGGGAGGAATTCATCATCAACAACTATATCCAGGTACATCCGCTCGCGTTGCTCAGGCACCGGGAATTGGGCGACGAGTCGCTCACCGAAAAGATTACAAATCTGATCAAGGGTTATCCTTCCGAGGAATCCTTCTTCATTCAAAAATTGTCGTATGGCATCGGAAAGATCGCAGCGGCATTTTATCCCAACAAAGTGATCGTGAGATTCTCGGATTTTAAAACGAATGAATACGCCAACCTGCTGGGTGGCGCTTATTTTGAGCCGGCGGAAGAAAATCCGATGATCGGCTGGCGTGGAGCTTCCCGTTATTATTCGGATCAGTATCGTCATGCCTTCGGGCTTGAGTGTCTCGCCGTCAAGCGGGTGCGCGAACAGATGGGTCTCGACAATGTGGTGGTGATGATACCTTTTTGCCGCACGGTACAGGAACTGCAGCGGGTGTATGAGGTGATGAAGGAATATGATCTCGAGAGGGGAAAGAACGGGTTGGAAGTTTACCTGATGGCGGAAATACCCGCCAACATTTTATTGGCTGATAAATTTGCGGATCATATCGACGGATTTTCCATCGGGTCTAACGACCTTACTCAACTGACGCTGGGCCTTGACCGGGACTCCGCGCTGGTGGCGGGGTTGTACGATGAGCGCAACGAGGCGGTGAAACGTTCAATTTCAAATTTGATTCGCGAAGCGAAGAAGAGGGGTGTGAAGGTCGGTATCTGCGGACAAGCGCCCTCTGATTTTCCGGATTTCGCCGCTTTTCTTGTCGAAGAGGGCATTGACAGTATTTCAGTTACGCCGGATTCCGTGTTGAGGACCATTCAAACGCTGGCGCGTCACGAACAATCCTCGAGCGTTGTGGTTTCCTGATCGAATGCATTGACAGCAAAGCGCCTGGGGGATTTCCCGGCAGGATATCCGGGACGCGGAAGGGAGGACAGGATCAGTATTCGTCTTCGTTGAAAAAGAAATCTTCTTTCGTGGGGTAATCGGGCCAGATCTCCTCGATGCTTTCATAAGGTTGCCCGTCATCTTCGAGTTCCTGCAAATTCTCAACAACTTCCAGGGGAGCACCCGAACGTATGGAATAATCGATCAATTCATCCTTGGTTGCAGGCCAGGGGGCGTCTTCCAGGTAAGAGGCAAGTTCAAGCGTCCAGTACATATCTGTTAGTCCTCCTTATTTTTTCGCAAAAATAAACTTTAATTGATGAAATCAAACTGCGTTTTTCCTTATTTCCTTACAGCGAAAAACGGCCAAAAAGTTCGTTTTTATATAGATTATTAAGCAAAAATGTAACCATTTCAATTCCATCGCACGGAAGTTATTTGCCATATTGCGGCACAAAACGGTGAATCGACAGGTAAAACGCGGGTAAGCCGGGCGCGCGGAATTGCGCCGCAGGTATCAACGACAATTCTATGGCTGACGAGAAGATTATTTTTTCCATGACGGGTGTGAGCAAGATCTACCCGCCGAACAAACAGGTTTTGAAGAACATCTACCTCTCCTTTTTCTATGGAGCGAAAATAGGCGTGCTGGGTCTGAACGGATCGGGAAAATCGTCATTGCTGCGCATCATCGCCGGAGTCGACAAGGAATTCCAGGGTGAGGTAGTATCGGATCTCAGCTTCACCGTCGGGTTGCTGGAACAGGAGCCAAAGCTGGACAAGAATAAAACGGTGAAGGAGGTAGTGGAAGAGGGAGTACAGCAAACGATCTCGTTGTTGAAGGAATTTGAGGCGTTGAACGAAAAATTCGGAGACCCGGAAGTGCTGGAGAACCCGGAGGCGATGGACAAGCTGATCCAGAAACAGGGTGAGATCCAGGAAAAACTCGACGCCTCGGGAGCGTGGGAGATCGATCACCGGCTGGAGCGGGCGATGGATGCGCTGCGCTGTCCTCCTCCCGATGCAAGCGTGTCCACTCTTTCGGGAGGGGAAAAAAGACGCGTCGCTCTCTGCCGCCTGCTGCTGCAGGAACCGGACGTGCTCCTTCTGGATGAACCAACGAACCACCTGGACGCAGAATCGGTGCAATGGCTGGAACAACATCTGAAACAGTATAAGGGCACGGTTATCGCCGTGACACACGACCGGTATTTTCTTGACAATGTTGCCGGATGGATTCTCGAGCTCGATCGCGGCGAGGGAATTCCGTGGAAGGGAAATTATTCATCGTGGCTGGAGCAAAAGCAGAAGAGGCTGGCGCAGGAGGAGAAATCCGAATCCAAACGTCAGAAGGCGCTTGAGCGCGAGCTGGAATGGGTGCGTATGAATCCAAAAGGGCGGCATGCGAAAGGCAAGGCGCGTCTGGGCGCCTATGAGAAACTGTTGAGCCAGGAGGCGCGCGAGAAGGAAGAGAAGCTTGAACTATTCATACCTCCGGGTCCGCGGCTGGGCAACAAGGTCATCGAAGCGAAAGGCGTGTCGAAGGCGTATGGCGACCGGCTGCTCTATGAAAATCTTACGTTCTCGCTACCTCCCGCGGGGATCGTCGGCATCATCGGTCCGAATGGCGCGGGCAAAACCACGCTCTTCAAAATGATTACCGGCAAAGAGAAACCGGATGAAGGCACACTGGAGATCGGGGAAACGGTGAAGATCGCCTACGTCGACCAGGAGCACGACGACCTTAAACCCGAAGACACCGTCTGGCAGGCAATCACCGGAGGAAACGAGATCATCGAGCTGGGTGGCAAGCAGCAGAACTCCCGCGCGTATGTCGGAAAATTCAACTTTGGAGGAAACGATCAGCAGAAAAAAGTGAAAGAGTTGTCCGGCGGAATGCGGAACCGCGTTCACCTTGCCATTGCGCTGAAACAAGGGGGGAACCTTCTGCTCCTCGATGAGCCGACCAACGACCTCGATGTGAACACCATGCGGGCGCTGGAAGAAGCGCTTGAAAATTTCGCGGGATGCGCCGTCATCATCAGCCACGACCGCTGGTTCCTCGACCGGGTTTGTACCCACATCCTGGCCTTTGAAGGAAACTCACAGGTCTTCTGGTTCGAGGGCAGCTTCAGCGAGTACGAGGAGAACAAGAAGAAGCGACTCGGCGACGATCAGCCCCACAGGATCAAGTACAAGAAGCTGGTGAAGTAGTCGCGGCCTCGCACCTGATTTCTGTCCATTGACTATCGACTGTTGACCATCGACCATTGACGATCGACTCATACAATGAAAGCGCTGTTAACCATCCTCCTGCTCACGCTCTCGAACACCTTCATGACCTTCGCCTGGTATGGCCACCTCAAATTCAAGGAGATGAAGTGGAGTGAGAGCCTTCCGCTCGTGAGCATTATTCTCATCAGCTGGGGCATTGCCTTCTTCGAGTATATGCTTCAGGTACCGGCGAACCGGATCGGTTTCAAGGGATACGGTGGTCCTTTTTCCCTGGTGCAGCTGAAGGTGATCCAGGAAGTGATCACCCTCACGGTTTTCGTCGTCTTCTCCGTGGTATTCTTCAGGAACGAAACCTTTCGGCTCAATCACCTGGTCGGCTTTATTTTTCTCGTGCTGGCGGTGTATTTTATTTTCAAAAAATAGAAGGCGTCGTCCGGCGTCGCCCGCCTTGGATACCCATCTCCGACGATCCGCTATCGCGGCTGCGTCTTCCACCGCTCGTGCATCCACACCCATTGATCCGGATGATTCCGGATCTGCTCCTCGATAAAATTCGTGAGTACCTGCGTATTGAAGGCGACGTCATGCTCCTCGTCGCCGGTGACCGTCATGGGGATTTCGGGGAGGATGTGCATATGTTGCAGCTGGTCATCGCCGAGGTAGATATAAGTGGGAACCACTGCGGCGCCCGTCTTGAGGGCCAGCACGGTTGCCCCCACAGGCGTGGCGGCGGGCATTCCGAAAAAGTCGACGAAAACTGTTTTCACCTTCGTATCCTGGTCGATGAGCAGGGCCACGGATCCGCCAGACTTCAAAACTTTTATCATCCGGAATGTTTCTTTTCCCCGCTCGATGGGGATGGCGCCGTGAAGATTCCTGTAATTCCAGAGCAGATCATTGAGTCTTTTGTCTTTCAGCGGCGTACCGATGATGTTGGGGTTGAGGCCGCGCATCGCCATATTGGTGATCTGCAGGTCAAATGCTCCAAGATGGCAGGTGAGAAAAATGACCCCCTTCCCTTTCGCGTGGGCCGCCTCGTAGTTCTCCAGCCCCTCGGTTTTCAGAAACTTCTCGAGTTGGCCGAGCTTCTTCACCTTCGAGCTTCGCAGGATATCGCCGGCATTCTTGCCGAGCATCCGGAACGTTTTTTTCGCAAGCTGTCTGATTTCAGATCCCGACTTTTCGGGGAAGGCCATCCGCAGGTGTCTCAGGGTTAACGTTCGCGTTTCATTGGCAAAATGATAGGCAAGTGACCCGAGTGCGCCCGATATGCGCAACCAGGTTTTCCTCGGCAGCACCCGGGAGACGGCGAGCAGGAGGCGCACCATCCCGTATACGAGCGAATAACGAACCGATCTTCTGAGAGCCTTGCTTCCGGGCATAGGTGCGAAGATATGGATTTTCCGCACGTCCTTTTCCGGGTCCGCCGATAGGAAAGTTTAGGAACTTTTATACTTTCGGAAGAGATTGGAATGACCTCAACGGTACCGGTCATGACAACAATCGCCGGGCCGCCCTTCAGCGGTCGTGGCCAATACGAATGAAAACGCTCTACCTGGTCAGGCATGCGAAATCAAGCTGGGAAGATCCTTTCCAGGATGATATAGACCGGCCGTTGAACAAGCGCGGCAGAGGCGACGCGCCGAGGATGGGAAAGCGGCT
>DASVOT010000313.1:0-2614 GCA_036383235.1 Chryseosolibacter sp. | reverse complement strand
AAATTGTCATATGTTCTTAACCGGTCGTTTTGAACGGTTACCGTGATGGTCCATCCCTGGTTTTCGCCAACCTCATCCGGCCCAAGTGTAATCTGGATCTTTTGAGCCCTGGAGGCGCCGAAAATCAACAAAAAAGCAAGAATGGCGGTGACTCGCATCTAACTGTGAATTTTAATCTTCAATTACAAAACTAAAGCAGCGGAATAAAAATTGCTGGAAATTAAATATAAATAACAACAAAAGGGGCAGGAGGGTCATTCACCGGGGGCTTGTAAACAAAAACTTTGAATTTCTTTTTTGCTTCTGCCTGGGAAATAATAAATTCATTCTCAATTAAAACAACACATCGTTAACCATGTTGAATTATGTCAAAACTGTGCTCACCAAAGTGAGTTTTGACGCTCTGTTATTTGAAAAAGAGCTAAGAAAGGCTATCAAAGTGTTGCTAGCCGATGAAATCAAAGATCTCAGGACCTGGTGCTACACCCGGTTCGGGAACCAACACGAAGCCATCCTCAACCGATGTTTCGTGGTAATCTGATCCGCACCATTAACCGGGCCTTTTGCCATGCAAAAGGCCTTTTTTTCTTTCCCCCATCCCTTGAGCGTCTGAAATCCGCGGTTGATAATGGCCTGCGGCGGCTTCCATTTGAAGCCTTCTGCTGGTTGACCGGGCTTCTGGCCCTGGCCTGCATGGATACCTCTCGTACGCACTTTACGCTCTGTCCCCTGCGGAACGCCGGCTTCGACTTTTGTCCGGGCTGCGGCCTGGGCAGGTCGGTTAGCCTTTTGTTTCACGGTGAAATATCGGCCTCCCTTCACGCTCATCCCCTGGGGATTTTTGCCGTCATTGTCTTATCTTTAAGAATCATAAACCTCACCAAACAACATCTTCAAAGCTATGGCAAGAGTTATCGATGTCCTCCCTGAACTTACCGGAGAAGAAATGCTCTATGTTCAATCGCTGGTAAAAGACATGGACGACGAGAAAGCGCGGACGTTTGCGAGCGTTTACCGCACCCGGAGGAAAGATCCTCAAATGATCCTCATCACCGCTCTGTTGGGATTCGTCGGCCTGGCGGGTGTTCACCGGTTCATTCTCGGTGACATTGGAATGGGCATCCTGTACGTTTTCACGGTGGGCCTCTGCTTTATCGGGACCATTGTGGACCTGGTCAACTACCAGAAGCTCGCCTTCGAAAACAACCAAAAAATGGCCAACGAAGTACAGGCGCTCATACGGTAGTCGTGCAAGCGTCACCCGAGAAACCTGATATTTCGTCTGAGACCTGAGAATTTGGTTCGCTTAACGGCAGAGCGCTTGAACATTTTCTGAAACACCTCTTCGGTAAGCTCCTGCCATTGGCTGGTTGTCATTTTCGTCAGCTCTTCCGGCGGTGTAAAACGAGGCTCGGCATGCGGTTTCGAAAACCTGTTCCACGGACAGACGTCCTGGCATATATCGCATCCAAAGATCCAGTTCTCGAATTTTCCTTTCGCCTCTTCAGGAATCTCTTCCTTCAGCTCAATGGTAAAATAGCTGATGCATTTGCTTCCGTCCACAACGTAGGGCTCTGCAATGGCCTGGGTAGGGCAGGCGTCGATGCAGGCGGTGCAGGATCCGCAATAGTCCCTGACAGGCCCGTCGTATTCCAGAACGAGGTCGATGATGAGCTCCGCGAGGAAAAAGAAACTTCCGCCTTCACGGTTCAGCAGCAGGCTGTTTTTTCCGATCCAGCCGAGGCCGCTTTTTTTTGCCCATGCCCGTTCCATGACCGGGGCGGAATCGACAAAGGCCCTTCCTTCAACGGCACCTACCGAACGCCGGATCTCCTCGATGAACAGTTTGAGCTTGTCCTTAATGACGAAATGATAGTCCTCGCCATAGGCATATTTGGCCACTTTGTAGCCGGTCTGACCAGCAAGGTCTTTGTCCGGAAAATAATTATACAGCAGGCTGATGACCGATTTTGCGCCCGGAACAAGCAACGAGGGGTCGAGGCGCTTGTCGAAATAATTTTCGAGGTAAGACATGCTGCCGTGGTTGCCCCTGCGAAGCCATTCTTCCAGACGGGGCGCTTCCTCGGCAAGGAATTCCGCCTTGGATATTCCGCAAAAAGAAAAGCCCAGCTTTCGGGCCGTGGCCTTTATAAAATCAGTTTGTTCCCGCTTGTTCTTCAAAGTCCGGTCTTTTCCCTTTCAGTCCAAACCTCGTCTACGGGCTCGCCTTTGCTGCTAAGCCCTCGGTGTCTCCAGTTGCCGCCTTCGATGGCGTAATCAAAGGTCAGGCTGGCGCCCACACGTGAATCATCCCTTGAAAAGAATTCTATGTTCTCCGTGTATTTCCCATCCTTCGTTGTGTAGGTGCCACCACCCGTTGCGAAAAATTCATGTGTCTCAACATTATAGGCAATCCATTGGAACCGGGTTCCTGAAAGGATCTTCATTGTCCTTCGCGCCCCCGGATTCATGTTTGACATTTTGCCATCCCGGATGCGTCCGGTGATGACCCAGGCGCCAGCCAGCTTGCCGGGACTTCCCGCGTCCAGTTGTTGCCACCGCACGTTCCCCGCGGGACCATAAAGTGTCAATACCCCATTCGACACGTCGACTT
>DASVOT010000312.1:0-5908 GCA_036383235.1 Chryseosolibacter sp. | reverse complement strand
CCAAGTACGGCGTGCTGCTTATCAAACCTTTGCTTGAAGCGTTCAGAGACAGCTTCCCTGCGGGCGTCATCAACATCATTTACGGTCGCGGCCGGGAGACTGTGGGTGCGCTGATGGAAACCGGCAAGGTGGATGTTTTTGCCTTTATCGGAACTAACAAAGGCGCAAACGACCTCAAGAAACTTCATCCGAAGCCACACCGGCTGAAGGCCATCCTCGGCCTGGATGCAAAAAATCCGGCCATTGTGTTGCCTGACGCAGACCTCGACAATGCGGTGGCCGAATGTGTGACGGGCACGCTTTCCTTCAACGGGCAGAGATGCACGGCCCTGAAGATCCTGCTGGTCCATGCCGACGTCGTCGACGCTTTCATCGGGAAATTCAAAGCGCAGGTTGCGAAAATAAAACCGGGAATGCCGTGGGACAATGGCGCCGGCCTTACTCCGCTGCCCGAGCCAGGGAAAGTAGACTACCTCAAGGGACTCGTGGACGACGCAAGACGACACGGCGCAGAGATCGTGAATGAACACGGCGGCGAGAGCCTGGAGACGTTCTTTTACCCGGCGATCCTTTATCCGGTCAATGACAAGATGCGGATTTACTACGAAGAGCAGTTCGGACCGGTCATACCGATCCTTTCTTTCCGAGACGACGAGGAAGCAATCCGCTACGTCGTAAACTCCAATTTCGGCCAGCAAGTCAGCATCTTCGGCACGGACTCCAGGAGGGTGGCAAGGCTCATGGACGCATTCGTCAACCAGGTTGGGCGCATCAATCTCAACACACAAGCGCAGCGCGGACCTGACTCGTTCCCTTTTAACGGAAGAAAAGATTCCGCGGAAGGCACCCTTTCCGTATCGGACGCGCTCAGGGTTTTTTCCATCAGAACGCTGGTGGCGACCAAGAACACCGAATCGAACAAGCAGATGATCAGCACGATCATCCGGAATCGCGAATCGGCCTTTCTGAGCACTGACTATATCTTCTGAAAAACCGTATTAATTTCGCAGACAGATCAACGGGTTGGAATCTTGATAAAAAATCTGAATATCAAAATAACGGGTCATGTGCAGGGTGTCTATTTCCGCGCTTCCGCAAAAGAAAAAGCGGAGGAGCTGAACCTGAGCGGGTTTGTCAGGAACGAGCCGGATGGAGGCGTCTATGTAGAGGCGGAGGGTGAAGAAGAGATGCTCGATGAATTCGTTCGATGGTGTCGCACGGGGCCGCCGCGGGCGGACGTAACCGCATGCAGGATTACGCCTGGCGCCCTGAAAAACTTCGGCGGTTTTACCATTGAACGGTAGGGCGACCGCTGTGCCTTTTGCCCGCCGATATCACGCCGTTTTTTTCAAGATCCCTATCATGGGATGGATCCGCACTTCAAAATACTGCGCGATAAACGCGTTCATGCGGTTGTCGACCATGAGCACCGGGCTGTCGGCAGGATAAAATACGGTGAGGTCGAGAACGGCACGGAGAAAATGCAGGTGTTTGCAGAACGCCTTGGTCCATTGTTTGAACTGACCGGTCCATTCCTCCTGATAGTAATGAAAGTCGTCTTTCCCCTGGAAGATAAACTCCAGCTGGTTGTTCCCGTAGAACTTGTAGCGAAACACTCCCATCAGGTTGATATAAAATTCGTGCAGGTGGGTGAAGTCTGTGTGTTGGTGATCGCGTATCTTCATTGCCGTTGCATCCATCATACCCAGCGGGTTTGAGCGCAACAGGTATTCCACTCGTACGTAGTCGACCAGGTATTGAAGCAGGGAAGTTTCCAGAGACAGCTGTGCTTCTTCCAGAACGTAATTCTTATCAAGGGGAAAGAATTTTCGGAGCACTGCTTTTTTTGATCTCAAAAATAACAAAAAAGCAGTGTATCTGCATCCATCGGCTGAGCCGACGTAAAAATTTTTCCTTCAGAATTTGTCAGCGCTTGCCGCCTGAAACGACATCCTGTATCGTTCCGGTACACTGCCGTTGAGCATGCATCCCTTTGGAACGGAGGGATAGATTTCCTCGAGCGTTCTCACCTCGTTCATGAAAACCCGTCGGCTGATCTGGTGCCGGTTGATTTTTCGGGGGGTGTCAATGCCGGCTGCGGCCAGCAGCTCGACGAGGCTCTCGACCGTATGTTTATGGAAGTTGGCGACGCGCACTTTCTTATCCTCCACCACAAGGCCTTTGGTGAGCTGGGGATCCTGAGTTGCCACACCTGTGGGGCAGGTATTTCTGTTGCACTCGAGTGCCTGGATGCAGCCCAGTGCCATCATCATCGCCCGCGCGCTGTTGCAGATATCGGCTCCAAGCGCCATTGCGCGTGCCATATGGAAGCCGGTAAGAATTTTTCCCGAGGCAGCCAGTTTGATGTGCTTCCGGATATCGAATCCCTGCAGCATGTTCTCCACGAAAGCAAGTCCATCGAGCAAAGGCATTCCAACAAAGTTTGAGAATTCAGGCGGTGCTGCTCCGGTTCCTCCCTCGCCTCCGTCGACGGTAATGAAGTCCGGATAAATATCGAGTTCCAGCATCGCTTTACAGATCGAGACGAATTCGCTTTTCCTGCCCACGCAGAGTTTGAATCCGACGGGTTTGCCTCCCGAGAGGTCGCGCAATTTCTTTATAAAGAGGATCATCTCTCGCGGAGTTTTAAAAGCGCTGTGGAACGGTGGTGAGAAGACCGTCGTACCGGGCTTCACGAGCCGGATGGCCGCGATTTCCGGGGTGTTCTTCTTGCCGGGCAGAATGCCTCCGTGCCCGGGCTTTGCTCCCTGCGATAGTTTCAGCTCGATCATTTTCACTTCGGGCCGTGTGGCGTTTCCCGTGAAAGCGTCAGAAGAAAAATTGCCTTGTTCGTCCCTGGCTCCGAAGTAACCCGTTCCGATCTGCCAGATGATATCTCCGCCATTTTTCAAATGGTGCGGACTGAGGCCTCCCTCACCCGTGTTATGGGCAAAGCCACCGATCTTCGCTCCGGCATTCAGCGCTTCAACGGCATTCCCGCTGAGAGACCCGAAGCTCATGGCGGAAATATTGAGGACGCTCGACTGGTAGGGCTGACGACAGTCTTTGTTTCCGACCAGCACGCGCGGATGGTGTTCGACCTTATGGAAATCGATGGGAACGATGGAGTGGCCCATCCATTCATATCCTTCGGCATATACATTTAGTTGTGTTCCAAAAGGCGTCGTATCGATTTGCTTTTTGGCGCGCTGATAAATGACGGAGCGATCATTCCGGTTTATCGGAGCACCGTCTATATCGGACTCAACAAAATACTGCTGGATCTTAGGCCTGAGGTCTTCAAATACATAGCGCAACCGTCCAAAAAGCGGAAAGTTCCGCTTGATGGATTGTTTCGTCTGAACCATATCGGCGATCCCCATGAATATGAGGGGTCCGACAAACACAAAGGCAAACAGGGCCGTCTGTTGAAAGTACGCCCACATCAGGATAAGCGCAACAACGAGGACACTGAAAAAAATGAAAGATTTTCTCATAGCAGGAGTGGGGAAATCAGTCCAATATACAAAAAAGCCGTCGCAAGGGACGATTAAAAAGTTTTGAAAGCGGCACGAGAAGCATTAACTTCATCATCCCAAAACTCTGTGGAGATGACGGGATTGCGCAAAATCGGGCTTTTCCTAGTGATCATTTTTCTGGTGATCCAGTTCATCCAACCTGTGAGAAACGTTTCCACGGGAACGGATGACGATGATATCAGCCGAACCTATCTCATGCCGCCGATCGTCCACCGCACACTGGCGGAAAAATGTTATGACTGCCACAGCAACAATACCCGCTATAGCTGGTATTTCAGCATTCAGCCAATAGGCTGGTGGTTAGCATCCCGTGTATACGAGGGAAAAGCGCGCCTGAATTTTTCTGATTTTAAAAAATACAGCGCTGATCAGGCCAGGCAGAAGCTGGAGCGGATCGTTGGCATCACCGATGGCGGATCGCTTCATCTGAAAAGCTATTCCCTTCTCTATCCGGGCTTGCAGATCAACAGAGAGGATGCACGAGCCATTCATGCCTGGGTCCAGACGAGGCTAACCGCCACGGATTAATTGTACCGGACAAATCCCGGAGGTCGAACGAACCCCGCGCTGTATTTTATCCTCAGGTTGCTCGTGACACGCACATTGAAGGTGCTGATATCCTCAACGGTCCTGGGATAGTAGATGAGGCGCAATTCCACCGTGCCGAAGATGAGATTTTCGTTCCTGGTGCGAATGCCTCCGCCGAACCCAAAATAGGGTCTTTCCTGAAAAATGCTTGCCTGGCCGCCCGCAAGCACAGCCATCTCACCGAATGCAAAAGGAGCGAACCGGAAACCGAGTACCTGTCCCGGCATAAAGGCCAGCGTCTCCGACTGGATATGAAAGCGTTCGCTGCCCCAAAGGCTGTCGGCCCGGAAGTACTGGATGCCGAACTCATTGTTAATATCAAGAGGAATAGCGGTTCGCTGTCTGAAGACACGGGTGTAATCCGCTTTGAAGGATTGCCTGAAGAGGAACGCTCCACGCGGTATCAGCCGGCTCATCATGGAGGCCGAGAAGAGCATCGTGGCATCCTCCAACCCGTTATTCAGGTATCCGCCTGTGCGAACGGCCAGATTGTAGAATTCACCCAATCGCGAAACGAGAGACGTTTCGGCATCCATTCCCAGATACGGGCGTCTGATGTCCTGTTGTTCTGTCCAGCCCATGACCAGCGATACGTTATGACCGTATGGCAAGTCCTCCGTGCGTCCGAATCCATAGATGTATCGCGCCGTGTAAAAGTTTTGTTTAAAGAATGTAGCGGAGAAAAGCAGATAGGATTGGTCGTGATAGATCTGTCGCAGCCGGTCTTGCGGTTGTTCGGGAACCCGGGAGAAATGCTGATCGAATGCCCTGACGGCGACAAAGTGACGACTCCGGTCATAGTTGCTGTTGGCGCCGATGTTATAGCCAATCCAGATGTCATTGATCAGGTAGCGGTAGTCCCTGAAAAGAGAGTCGCTGACGCGGTTAAAATTTTGCGACCAGTTCCAGCTGACTTCGATGCCGCCGGCATACCGGGTGTAGGGCGAAACCAGGGGCCTGTCAAAACGGAGATAGTAGGCTTTTTCTTCCTCCTCGCCATAGCTGCTGCCGGTGTTCAGTTCCGTGTAGCCTGCCGTCGCATTTATAAATGTCCCGGCAATACTGTTTTTCCTGTAAAGGAACTCATAGCTAAAATGCGGGTCACGGTCGGTGCCGATGATGCTGTTGAATTGCACCCGTTGACCCCATCCGCCAAGGTTCGCATCATACACCCGGAGTTTGGTTCGGGAAGGGTTCGAGGGATTAATCGTACCGCCGAGGCTGAAAACGTCGCGGGTAAGGATCACCAGATCCACGGAGTCTTCCGAGCGCAGTGGAATGACGTAGAACTTGGCATCCAGCAGGAAATCCAGGTCGCGAAGGTAGCGTTCGTTGTCAGCCAGCTTATAGGGATTGACGGGCCGGTTCTCGCGGATAAACAGGTTCTCGCGGATGACCAGGTCTTTGGATGTGCTGTGCAGCTTGTCGCCGATACGGGTGATGGTATTCCTGATATTTTTGGTCGTGTCGTAAACCGTGCGCTGGAAATCCATGTGGCGGATGATGATCTTGCGAATAATTTTCCCTTCATATGGAACGAATGCGGCCTCACTTTTCACCGCCGCGACCGGATCGGTAACTTTTTTACGTGTGATCGATTTGAGGATCTGCCGTGAAAGCCTTCCTTCCTTGATATGGTTTATGATCTGGCCGGCGCGCGTTGTATCGGGACGAGCGTGGGTGGAATCCTGTCTTGCCTGGCCGAAAAGCGCTGATGGCAGGCAAAATCCACCCAGGATACCAAGGAACAGGGACAGCGATCGCATCAGTGTCGGCACATG
>DASVOT010000311.1:0-5782 GCA_036383235.1 Chryseosolibacter sp. | reverse complement strand
CATCCGCGTGTCGGCGGCAAACACGCCGATGCCCGGAGATATCAAATTCCGCGACCTGAACGGAGACGGTGTCATCAATCTGGGTACCGGAACCCTCGCTGACCCCGGTGACCGGAAGATCATCGGCAACACCGCGCCGCGTTATCAGTTCGGTTTTAATGCGAACCTTAACTGGAACAACTTCTTCCTCTCCGCTTTTTTCCAGGGCGTGGGAAAACGCGATTTCTGGCCGGGCTCGGACAATGCACTTTTCTGGGGGCCTTACAACCGCCCCTACAGCTGGCATCCTGAAGAGGTGGTCAACAACATGTGGTCGGAGGAAAATCCGGACGCCTATTTTCCCAGGCTGAGGGGATACGTCGCGCTGAATTCGCGGGCCGAGCTTCACGAGGAGCAGTCGAAATACATGCAGAACGTCGCCTACGTGCGCCTTAAGAATCTGACGTTCGGCTACTCGATCCCTTCATCGCTGGTTTCAAGGATCGGGATCTCAAATGCAAGAGTATTCCTCACGGGCCAGAATCTCTGGACTTACTCGCCGATGTTCAAGATCACCCGCAACCTCGATCCCGAAGTGATTGAAGGAGCGGATCCTGAAATGAATGTCAACGCCGGCAATGGCATGGCCTATCCCATGCTGAAGACCTATACCGTCGGAATTAACGTCACCTTTTAACCAAACCGAACATCGTCATGAAAAAGATAATATTTATCGTGTTGTTCGCGGGTTTGTTCGGGTGCCAGGATGATCTCAATCTGCAACCCATCGACAAGCTCTCCCCCGCCACGGCCTTCAATACTGAAAAAGACCTGCAGCTGTACGCGAATTCATTTTATACGATCCTTCCGACCGGAGACGAAATCGTCAGAGGCGACGCGCTCAGCGACTTCCTGGTGGGAAGAAGTTTGTCGAATTATATCTCAGGCTCCTTTACTTCTTCAGAAGCCACCGGATGGAGCTGGGGCGACCTGAGGAACATTAACTATTTCCTGGAGCACTACCAGAACGCAGTCGTGACAGAGGAGGCGAGAAATCACTACGCCGGCCTTGCGCGCTTTTTCCGGGCATGGTTCTACTTCGACAAGGTGAAGCGATTCGGCGATGTGCCCTGGTACGACAAGACCATGGACGTGAACGATCCGGATCTGTACAAGCCGCGCGACTCCCGGGCTTTCGTGATGGACAAAGTACTGGAGGATCTCGATTTTGCGTGCGCCAATATCCGGTCACAAAAAGACAACACCTCCTCCCAGGTCACCCGCTGGGTTGCCCTCGCATTCAAGTCGCGCGTGTGTCTTTTTGAAGGTACCTTCCGCAAGTACCATACTGAATCCGGCCTGACGGGAACAGCAGACGCCTGGCTGAACGAGGCTGCGCTCGCGGCGCGGGAAGTAATGGATGGAAAACAATACAAGATCAACACCGCCAGCCCGGCTGAGCTGAGCTATCGCTCGCTCTTTGTGAATGAAACCCCGAATTCAACGGAGGTCATGCTCGCGGCGGTAAACAGCCTCTCCCTCCGCGTGTTCAACGACGCAAACTGGTACTGGACAAGCGCGACTTATGGCGGACGTTACAGCTTCACGAAAACGTTTATCAACACCTACCTTAACAGCGATGGAAGCCGCTTCACGGACGCTCCCGGTTTTATGGAGATCCCCTTCCAGACCGAAGTAAAGGGCCGCGACCTGCGCTTGCAGCAAACCATCCGGATGGGAAATTACAAACGCGATGGCGTTGCTGCCCCGCCTGACTTTACCTATACCTACACCGGTTACCAGCCCATCAAGCTCGCCGTGGACTCAAAGGAAACGGACGGACGCGCCGAAAACCACAACTCGTTGCCCATCATCCGGTATGCCGAGGTACTGTTGAACTACGCGGAAGCGCAAGCGGAATTGCAGGCGTTCACCTCCGCTGACTGGGATGCTACGATAAAACTTTTGCGCGCGCGCGCGGGGATCACCAATACCGCCATGCCCGCATCTGCCGATCCGTATCTGATTGACAATTATTATCCGGACGTTACCGATGCCGTTTTGCTGGAGATCAGGAGAGAGCGGGCTATCGAGCTGGCGTTGGAGGGATTCCGTTATGGCGACCTCCTCCGGTGGAAAGCCGGCAAATTGCTGGAGATGCCCTACGTGGGCATGTACGTGCCGGCGCTGGACGTTCCTTACGACCTCAATGAAGACGGGAAACCGGATGTGGCGTTCGTCAAAACAATCCCGGCTACAAAGATACCCGGTGTCTATTATTTTCTTATTGACGACGTGCAGTTCAAACTGTCTGCCGGCACCAGTGGAAACCTGATACTGCTCGAAAACCTCCCGCGAAGCTTCGAGGACAAGAAGTACTTGTATCCCATTCCGTTCAATGAAATCGTTTTAAATCCCAACCTCGAACAAAACCCTGAATGGTAATGATGCGTGTCTTTTGTTGTCGTTTTCCCGTCGGCTCCGCTTCCCATCGCGGGTCCCTTTGCGTTGGTGATCTATGAGGAAGCGCGTTTGGATTGTTCTTTTTTTAGCTGTCCTTATTTTCACGTGGACGCGGGCGCAGCCTGCACGACACGTGGTGCTGGTCACGATCGATGGATTCAGACCGGATTTCTACCTGGACCCCTCCTGGGGGGCAGTCAACCTGCGGCAGCTGATGGAGGAGGGAGCCTGCGCGAAAGGTGTCCGCGGGATTGTTCCTACTGTGACCTTCCCATCGCATACCACGCTCGTCACAGGCGTGCGACCGGAGAAACATGGCATCTACTACAATGCTCCCTTCCGGCCTGACGCCTCCTCGGAAGACTGGTACTGGTATTTCGAATCCATCAAGTCTCCGACGTTATGGGAAGCTGCGCAACAAGCCGGCATGACCACCGGCTCGGTGTTGTGGCCGGTGACCGCGGCCGCCCCCATTGACTACAACATTCCCGACATCTGGGAGACGGGGGACACCGACCGCCGGCGAATCATCCAACGGTATGCCCACCCGCAGGGTTTCTGGCAGGAGGTTCAGCAGCAGGCGACCGGCATGCTGGAAGCCAACGATTTCAACCTCGACAAGGACTACCTCTCGATGGACGAGAACGTCGCCCGCATCGCCGCCTATATCATCCGGAAATACGCGCCTGCTCTTGTGACCGTACACCTGCCTGCCGTCGACCATGCCGAGCACGCCGACGGCCGCGCCGGCCGACAGGTGCGGCGTGCGGTGGCGGGAGCGGACCGCGGCGTCCGAACAATCGTTGAGGCCATCGATAAGGCAGGCATCCGCGATCGCACGACCGTCATTATCACCGGAGATCACGGCTTCGGCGACCGCCGCACGATGTTCTCTCCGAATGTCCTGCTGGCTGGCGCGGGTCTCATCACCGACGTCAGCACGGGGAACTGGAAAGCCAGGTTTTACTCCGCAGGTGGGTCTGCATTCCTGTATCTAAAAGACAAAGGGGATGCAACCAGCCTTGCGCAGGTGAAAAAGATCCTGGCCACCCTGCCGGATTCACAGAAGAAATTTTTCAGCGTTGTTGAAGGTCGCGAATTGAAAACAGCGGGCGGCGATCCGGATGTGATGCTTGCCCTCGCCGGCCGCCAGGGAACGGCTTTCGGAAATGCCGTCACGGGAGAAGTCGTGAAGGAAACGAAGGGCGGAACCCACGGGTATTTCCCCGGCTTTCCGGGAATTGAAACGGGTTTCATTGTCACGGGACCGGGTGTGAGAAAGGGCGTCGTGCTTCCCGCAATCGACATGGTGGAGATTGCGCCGTTCGTCGCGCGGCTCCTCGGTGTTGAATGGCCTGCCGAAAGCACATTGTACAGGGAGATCGTGTCAGACTGAATTCTATAATAACCAAACATGCAAATGAGCGCAGAGATGAATCCGGGAAAATCGTTATTCGACAAGGCGGGCATGCCGCAACCTTTGGCCTGGGGGTATTTGGGCATCCTTATTTTTATGATGGGCGATGGCGTAGAGCAGGGATGGCTGAGTCCGTATTTGATGGAACGGGGCATGACCATCCAGCAGTCTGCCTCGCTCTTTACGGCGTATGGCGTGACCATCGCGATTTCATCGTGGTTCTCCGGCGTACTGGCCGAGGGGTTTGGCCCTAAAAGGACCATGCTCATGGGAGTAATCCTGTACATACTGGGGACGGTTGGTTTTGTGGGCTACGGGTTGCCTGACCTGGATTTCCCGGTGATGCTTCTCACCTACGCATTGCGCGGATTCGGATATCCGTTGTTTGCGTACTCGTTCCTCGTCTGGATCACCTACAGCAGTCCGCAACAGAAACTCGGTGCCGCCGTCGGGTGGTTCTGGTTTGTATTCACAGGAGGCCTGAACGTTTTCGGCGCTTACTATTCCAGCTGGGCGATCGTAGAGTTGGGGTATCTCAATACTTTGTGGAGCTCGATCTTTTGGGTAATGCTCGGCTCCTTCTTTACACTGATCTTGACGAAAGACAAATTCGGCAGACAGACTCATGCCGCCGGATCGAAGGCCCGCGAATTGATGAAAGGCCTGACCATCCTGAAGGAGGAACCAAAGGTCTTGCTCGGTGGAATTGTTCGCATCATCAACACCACCGCGCAGTTTGCCTTTCCGGTGTTTCTTCCCACCTACATGGCGGCGCATGGATTTTCCACGACGCAATGGCTGCAGATATGGGGCACCATTTTCACCAGCAATATACTCTTCAACCTGATCTTTGGATTTGTGGGAGACAAGATGGGGTGGCGCAACACGGTGATGTGGTTCGGCGGGGTTGGCTGCGGCGTCTCGACGCTCCTGTTTTTTTACACGCCGCAACTGGCTGCCGGAAACTTGTGGATCGTACTGGTCCCCGGTGTTCTGTGGGGAGCGCTACTGGCGGGCTACGTGCCACTTTCGGCACTCGTCCCTTCGCTTGTGAGCAAGGATAAAGGCGCGGCCATGGCGATCCTCAACCTCGGTGCCGGGCTCCCGGTATTTGTCGGCCCTGCTATTGTCGGAATCTTCATCGGCATGGTCGGCGATGAGGGAGTCATATGGATACTGGCAGGACTTTACTTCATCAGCGCGTTGCTGACAAAATTCATCACGCTGCCGGACAACGTGAGGACGGCGCATCATATCCGGGAGAATTATTTGTCGCCAACCCGGCCTTGATCATTGAACGACCAGCAGCCAGCGCGATAAAAAAAATCTTAACGCAAGAATTGGAAAACAGATGAGAATATTAGTAACCGCACCGTACAACGAAAAAGAGAGGAAAGTCCTGGAGACAAATTTCGGTGAAGTAATTTACCGGCCGTGGAAACCCCATGGCCGCGCGTACACTGAATCCGAACTGATGGCATTGCTGAGCGAGACAGGGGCCGAGGCGCTCATTACCGAGCACGACCAGGTAACGTCAACGGTGATTGAGCAAAACGCGGGGCTTCAGTTCATCGGCGTGTGCAGGGGAACCCCCTCGAACGTCGCGCTGGAAACGGCGCGAAGAAAGGGCATCCCGGTTTTTCATACCCCCGGCCGCAACGCACAGGCTGTTGCGGAAATGTTCATCGCGAATGTTATTACGCTCATGCGCAGGACCATTCCGGCCTGGCAGTGGCTTCAGGAGGAGAAATGGGAGAAAGGCGCCCATACGTCCTACCTCGAGTTCAAGGGAACTGAGTTGGCGGGAAAAACCATCGGCATGGTGGGCTTCGGCGCCGTCGGTCAGCACATCGCCAGGCTTGCAAAAGCTTTTCCCTGCACCATACGCTTCTACGATCCATACCTGGAGTCATTCGATGCGGA
>DASVOT010000310.1:0-2769 GCA_036383235.1 Chryseosolibacter sp. | reverse complement strand
GCCTGACGGCTATGGGGTATAGGGGTATAAGGGTATAAGGGATGGCATCCTCGCATTTTTTGCGATCACGGTTTCATGGCGGAAATACGGACGACATCCGCCATTCCCTGGTGAAAGGGGCCTTCGTTGAGTCTCAGCTTTTCGCACCTCAAAACGGAAAAGATGAGATCGCCGAAGTCCTCCTTCAGATCGTTGATGTCATATAAGCGGTTTTCATCCTTCGGTCCCCCGGAAAGATTGTGGATCTGATCCCTGGAAAAGGCTTCAAAGATCAGCTGGCCGCCATGCCGGAGCGCGCGGACCACCTGTGCGTGAAATCGCCGCCTGACCTCCGGCTCCAGGTGAACATAGATCAATGCGATCGCATCGAAACCCTCGTATGGAAGGATCAGCGTATTGATGTCCTGCGTGGTATAATGAATGGTGACATTGTTATCGGCTGCGCGCGCCAGCGCTTTCGCCTTTGCGGTTGCGCTGTAGTCGAAGGCCTCGACTTCCCAGTCACTCTTCGCAGCATAGATTGCGTTGCGGCCTTCTCCTTCAGCGGGCAACAACAATTTCCCCGGCGCCAGTTTTGAAAGCTGCTCGCGGAAGAAGGCATTTGGTTCTTCGCCATAAACCGTGTGGTACGTCGAGTATCGTTCATCCCAGAATCGGGAAGGTGCGTCTTGTTGCTTTTGTTCTTCTCTCATTAAAAAAAGTTCTTGCTGTCAACCATTGACCTTACAGGAATTCGTACCCAAATCCTTTCAGCTGTGTGAGGAGGTTTGGCTGGGAGTCGCTTGCCGCGGCCCGTCCTTCGAGCTTTGGCGAAATTGGCGAGTGAATTGCCCGGTATTCCTCAATCACCCGGTGCATCGTGGTGCCCATCAATTTAGGAGACCCTACATTCTGGACTCTGCAAATGGTCGTGTCTGGGTCGCCATCACGTTCACAGGCGACGAAGGTGTAAGTCTTATCCATGTCTACGGGCTTGCCTTTCACTTTCATCGACTTCACTCTTTCACCTTTTTCCTCGTCGATGGCGAAATTGACCTCGAGGCCTTTGAAGCGTACAACCCAGCCTCCAAAACGCTTTGCCGGATCCTTGGCAAAGGCATTTTCAAGCTCAGTCTCCATCCAGTCCCACAACTGTTTTCCCGTGATGGTGCCCTGCTTGGCTTCGCTGTCGTCGGGTATCATGCTCCACAGGTGGTCAACGGTGATATCGGCGAGGCCGGTCTGTGGATCGGGAACGATGGGCGGGCAAAACCGGAATCCGTTGCTCAGCGCGATGTCGGGGCCGAACTTCCACATGATCGCGTCGGTGATAAAGTTGTCCATCGGTGTTTCGATGACATAGTAGCGCACCAATGGAACCTTCGTTGTTCCGATCACCCGGTCGACTTCCTTCTTATAGGGTTCCCTTGCTTTCGTCACCAGCGCCTTCATCTCCGCGTCTTCACGGTATCGCTGAGGGTCGACGTCCAGCAGCTGATAAGCGTGTTCCTTTACTTCACCGTTCTCGATGGCTACGTCGAGCTATGCGACAAACGATCCGAACGCGCCGGGCTCGGTCACCCTGGCGAATTGTCGTTGAATGGGCTGTCGCACCCGCTCGTGCGTATCTGCGCCCAAAATATAATCGATCCCTTTAACGTAGGGCATATCGGTCAGACCAACCTGCTGGGCAAGGCCCATGTGCGTCAGCAGTATGACGATGTCGCACTTTTCAAACTTGCGGAGTAGCTGAATATATTTGGCGACATTCTTTTCCGGGTGCGTGAATTCGATCCCTTCGCTGTACGCGGGTGACTGGCGTCTGGGCGTGAGGGGATCGTTATATCCGATAAACCCGATCTTCAGGCCCGCGCGGTAGGTAACGAAGTACGGAGGGAAGATCAGGTCGCCGTTAAACTGATCGTCGGTCTTGTGAAACATGTTCGCGCAGACTTTTGCGCAGGTATATCCGAACATGTCCTCCATCATGGCCTCTTTGCCATACACGACCTCCCAGTTTCCCGGCAGCATCAGGTCGTAGCCAATGTTGTTCATAAGCGGAATAATCGCCTTGCCCTTGCTCAGAGCTGCCACCGCGCTGCCCTGGAAACAGTCGCCCCCGTCTATCAGCAGCGTGTTGCCCGGATTCTTCGCCCTCAATTCATTCAGCATCGTCTTGAGCGTAGCATATCCGCCTCTCTTCTTATAAACAGGCCTGCCGTTCTCGACAAAAAATTCGTCGTGCGTGAGCAGCTGCGCGTGGATGTCGGCCGTGTGCAGAATGGTCATTACGCGCGCCTTACCATTTTTCACCGCTTTGTTCTGAAACATTTCGCGACTTTTGCCCTCACTGTCGCGATCGTTCAACGCCGACGCTGAGACAGGCGTAATGAGTCCCGCCCCAATCCCTAGAGATAGGCCAAGGCCACCGGCTTTTTTCAGAAATTCGCGCCTGCTGGCTTCCGAAACCTTCAGGTGCGCTTCTCTCTCAATGGCGGAAACGGCTTCTTCGTGGCACGAATGGCACGTGCATGTTGTGGAATGGATTGACATATCGATCTTTTTTGCGGGTGCGCTGCTTCCTGGTTTTACCGGCAGTAGTTAATACACCCTCTGATTCAAAGATGGGCCCGATAAACTTATTTATCTGTGACTTTTGTTACGTTACAGGATGACCTTCGACCGCCGAACCCGTGCGCGCGTTTGTCCGATACCTGCGCGTGACCGGGATCACAGACTTCAAGGCACCAGATTTTGAACTTTGAATTATTAACTTTGAGAATGACAACA
>DASVOT010000309.1:0-3351 GCA_036383235.1 Chryseosolibacter sp. | reverse complement strand
TTCCTTCCGGGGTTGTTCAGCGACCGAAGGTCGAAGAACCGGAATTCGCTTCCACCCTTGAACATTTTTTCACGCTCGAAGAAGCGGTACTCAATTTCTTTTTCAATCTCCCGGACGAAGCTCGGACGGATGTCCATGGCTATGTTATCCCAGCGCTGATTCTGGCGGATGGCGACCTTCACGCTGCCGAGCGGGTCGATGATGTCGAGGTTCGTGTAATTGATGGTGAAGTTTATTTGCTGGTTGAGAGACGCGGTGTTGCCCGCGCCGACAAGATTTCGTTCGTTTTCAAAAGTGACCCGCGTATCAAACACCATAAAGCGCTTGCTGAGAATGATGTCGTCTTTATCGCTGCCCCTGTATACCACCACCACGTAGTTGCCAGGCAGCTTCACCGGCGGAAGATTCATCTGGTAATGGGCATAGGGAATATGCGTGTCGACAGAAAATTCGAAGGTGTTGATCGGGAATTCATTGAACTCGCTGAGGAAGTCGAGGTCTGTCAGTTCAGACCGTGTCCAGTCGTAGTTGCAGTGCACGATGCGTGCGTAGTACGTGTCGCGATGGTCGCGCAGGTCGTCAAATTCCAACAGGAGGTTCCATTCGCCCAGGTGGGTGACGGCGGGATCAAGGTAGGCGCGTGGATCGTTAACGGCCGGGCGTATGACGATCGTGCGGATCTGTGGCTCGTAGGCGAAATCGATGAGTTGAAGCGACTTGGGATTACCAGATGATGTTTGCGAGAGTTGTGTAAGCGGTGTGCATCCGAAAAGCACGCACAATACCATCAATACTTTACTTTTCATACCTTTGACAAAAGTATAAAACCATTCCAACCTTTCCGGCAAAGCAAGGGTCTAATTATGGAAAACGGCCGTATATACGGGTACATGCTCAGCGAACAAGAGCTTATAGACGGATGCCGCAAGGGTCAGAGAACCTTCCAGCAAGCATTGTATGATCGCTATTGCCGGAAGATGATGGTGGTATGCCTGCGCTACTCCAAAGCCACCGCTGAAGCTGAAGACATTCTGCAGGAGGGATTTGTGAAGGTTTTTCAGGCAATCAGGAATTTCCGCCAGGAAAGCAAGCTTGAAACATGGATTACCCGCATCATGGTGAACACAGCCCTGAACAGCCACCGAAAAAAAATGTATCTCTACCCGATGGTGGATGTTGAGTCGATCGATATGCCGGAAGAGGAGGTAAGTGTTTCAGGAATTGATTTTATGCAATTGCTGGACATGATCCAATCACTCCCACAGGGATGCCAGATCGTCTTCAACCTCTTTGCCATTGAAGGTTATAACCACAAGGAGATTGCTGAATTGCTGGGAATATCGGAGGGCACCTCCAAATCCCAGTACGCGCGCGCCAGGAGCCTCATGCAGGCTAAACTGTTAAAGGAATCAACATATTATGAAAGATATGGAGAGGGAAAAGTTTGAAGAGTCTTGCAAGAGCGCTTTTGAGAACGCCGGGGTCACTCCATCCGAGGCCGTCTGGGTGAATGTTGAGCTCGAGCTGGAGAAGGCCAAAGGCGGACACCTCAAAAAGCGACTGATGTTTTATCAAATGCTCGCGGCAGCCTCCGTCGTCTTTGCCATGGCCGTAGCAGGAGCGGGCATTTACTACAATTTCAATCAGCACACCCCCCCCTCCGGCAAGCTGGCTCTCCAAAACACTAACTCCAACGAGGCCGTCGCCGGCTCAGACTCCGAAACCCGCATAAATAACGAGCTGCTGGAGGATTCCGGTACCTCTTCTTCGCGTCCGCCCGATGCGAATAGCGCCGATCAGAGCTTTCAAAGCAATTCCCCGGCGGTTAAGAATGGCCCGAATCAGTCCCCCTCGCACCAATCGCGATCCGTACAGGCAGGAGATAAAGTACAGAATGCGCAGGAAGGAAGGCGCGGGGCAGATGGCGAAAGCATAATCACCGCGCCCGGAGGTCTCTACACTCAGGGCGCCGCACTGCCGACTGCCATAAATGACCGGAACCTGCCGCCGATCTATACTCCAAGACACATTGAAGTGAATATGCGACCCGCGCAGGAGGAGGTTGACCCCGTCGTGGCGATGATGGCACGGCTCGAACGCGAGGAAAGGGAGATGCGGGGCGAACAGAAAAACAATAAAGATGAAGCTACACTGAGCGAAAAGCTGTGGACCTCAGTCGGCTTTGCCGCGGGATCATTCAATACGGTCCAGTCTTCCGGGTCGGGCCCGGCGCTTTCGGGTTCTGCAATGACCTTCGCTGCTGCGCCCATCGTTGACCAGGAGGCAAAAGCTTCCGGTTACGTGTATTCTATGGGGCTGAACGTAGGGACGAAGCTTTCGGGCCGATGGGTGTTACAGGGAGGCGTGAACTACCTCACGAATTCTTCCGATTACACCGCCAACAATGTCGTGGTAACCTCGACGGGCACAACCCAGCAGCGCTTCAGGGCCGCCTCCACGAACGAGATCATCCACACCGACGCGCAGGATCTCAATAATAAAATCCTCTTTTCAGCTCCCTATAATGTGAACAACAGCATGCGATACCTCAGTGTGCCCATGCAGGCCGGATACCTGCTGGTGGACAAAACTTTTGGGTTGCAACTCAATGCAGGCGTCGCAACCGATCTTTTCCTCCAGAACACCGTCACACCAGACGCCGTTAATCTCGACAAAACAACGCAACCCGGAGGAGCCGACTCCCCTTACCGCACCGTCAACGTCAGCGGCTTGTTCGGCACTGAATTCAGCTACCGCTTCGCAGAACATTACCGGGTTTCGCTGAACCCCGGTATCCGATATCCGTTCGGATCCATCTATAAACCGGAATTGGGCGTCCAGGCCAGCCCCTTCACGTTTGACGTCGGTTTGAGGTTCCGATATATATTCCATTAGCGTTCCAACCTTTGCAGGGAGCGGGGTGTCTAAAAGACTAAAACCCTTAGCCCCTTATGGAAACGCTCGAACACAGACTCCAAAAACGAATCCACGTTTCGCTGTATGCGTTACTTTTCCTTACGACTTTGTTGGGGCTCAGTGTATTGCTGGAAGGGTGCTCGGATAAATGCGAGGTAAAAAACGAGTATGTGTACTTCGAGCCGGTGTACACCACCGTCTCTGAAATTCGCGAAAGCATCCACCTGCTCCCTCCGCAGCCTGTTCAGCAAGTCGGAAAAATTTACCTCAAGGATGGAATCATGTTCCTCAATGAGCCGGGCCAAGGAATCCACATCATCGATAACCATGATCCGGCACATCCGGCGCCGCTCAAGTTTCTCCAAATACCCGGCAATTACGACCTTGCGATAAAAGGAAACACTCTTTATGCCGACAGCTATGTTGACCTCGTGG
>DASVOT010000308.1:0-4702 GCA_036383235.1 Chryseosolibacter sp. | reverse complement strand
AAACCATCCGTAAATGCGGGATGGTTTCAAAAATTTTGCGCAAAGATAGGATAAGTACCAAAACACCCAAACAAGAAAATTCACGTTATCTTCCGTCGGCTCGCCGCTGGCCGTCAAACTCCGAACATCTGCCGCAGGCCATTCCAGAGAATTTTTTTCTTTTCCTCATTTAACTCGCCCAGATCGTCCGCCCTGATCACTGTAAAACCATGTGCCGCGACTGCTTCATAAGAAGCGAGATCCTCTTTGGTGTCCGCGCCGAAGATCAGAACCCGGGAAGGACCGCTGGCGGCCACCGCGCTCCATTCTACGGATGGCCCGGCCAGTATTCGTACAGCGTTGATATCAACTTTAACCGAAGTTAATATTTTACGAAGCAAGTTCTGCTCGTTGGGGGAGTAGGCATCCCAGGTTCTCTTCAGGATGACGACGACCGGCTCCGTGAAATAATAAAGGTCTTCCTGAAACATGGATGGGTACGAATTGACTGTCACACGTGATTATTTAATATCAAAGATGGACTTGAGTTCTTTCGCATCCTGCGGCCTCATGCGGTTGGCCAGGATCAAACGAAGCTGCCGTCTGCGCAGGGCGCCGTCGTACAGGGCGGTTTCCTCCGCAGTCTGAGGTTCGACTTCAGGGACCGGAGTGGGATTGCCGGAATGGTCGACGGCCACAAAGGTGAAGTATGCGCTGTTGCTGTCAATTTTTTTTCCCGATGGGATATCCTCCGCTTCCACCTCGATCCGCACTTCCATGGAGGAGTTGAAAGCACGCGTTACTTTTGCCTTGAGTGTCACCACGTTTCCCAGCCGGATGGGATGTTTGAAGGAGATATTGTCCACGGAAGCCGTAACAACCGTGCAGTTGGAGTGTTTCTGTGCCGAGATCGCCGATACGATGTCCATCCAGTGCATGAGCTTCCCACCCATCAGGTTGTTGAGGGTGTTCGTGTCGTTGGGCAGGACCATCTCGGTCATGCTGACAAAAGACTCGGTTGGAAACTTCTTCTTCTTAACCATTTATAACTTTTTGAGCCATGCGCGCCACCACTTTTTTGAAGCCATTCATGCCCTTGCTAACGATTGCAAATGCCTTCTTCGGCAATCGCCACAAAAATCAGAAAAAATACTTTGGAAACAACTTTATGATTTCATTAATTCGGTGCTTTATTCATGAAGACAGGCCAAAATCATTCTTTCTTTGAAACCCTTGCCGCGCTGCCGGTGAGTGCCTGTTTTGTATCTGCTTCCGCTGCTACTACTACTACCACAACGATTACGGGGTGACCCGTATACTGCATTTAATCTCCAACCGGGTCAGTTTGTGCCATTTCCAGGAAAGGTGCGCCTGACAGAAAATTATCAACTCATAAGTTATACGTCATAAGCCAGCAATGAAAGTCTTAAAATTCGGAGGTTCCTCTGTCGCCACGCCCGCACGTGTCCGTTCGGTAATCGAGATCATTAAACCATACCTGGCGGGGAAAGTGGCGGTCGTCTTCTCTGCATTCGGGGGTGTGACCGATGAGCTGATCGAGATCAGCAAGATGGCGCTGGAAGGAAACGAGCAGTATTCCCGGAGGGCCGATCTGTTGGAGAAGCGCCACCTCGATGCGGTGCGCGAGCTGATCTCCATTCAGAAGCAGAGCACCATCCTGGCGCAGGTGAAGATAAAAATGAACGAGCTCGAAGATGTGCTGCACGGCGTGTACCTCGTTAAAGAGCGGACGCCGCGCACCCTTGATTACATCATGAGTTTCGGTGAACGTCTATCGGCTTACATCATTGCCGAATCGATGCTCGACCAGGGTATTCCGGCCGCGTATCTTGATGCGCGGTCGGTGATCTTTACCGACAACCAGTTCGGTCATGCAAAGGTGGATTTCGACATCACCAACAAACGCATCGCTGACTATTTTGTGAGCCATCGCGAGGTTCAGATCATAACGGGATTCATCGCCACCGCCGATACCGGCGAAACGACTACGCTGGGTCGCAGCGGTTCGGATTACACCGCTGCCATTTTTGCGGCAGCGCTAAGGGCGACGGACCTGGAGATCTGGACAGATGTGAACGGAATGATGACCGCCGATCCGAGGTTGGTGAAAAAAGCCTTCACCGTTCCGCAGATGAGCTACGAAGAAGCGATGGAGCTTTCTCACTTTGGAGCAAAAGTGATTTTCCCGGCTACCATGCAGCCGGCCATGCTGTCGCGGATCCCCATCTGGATCAAGAACACGTTCAATCCGGGTTTCAGGGGAACCCTCATCCACGCGCAATCCACGAACGGGAAACTGGTGAAAGGGATTTCTTCCATGAACGGCGTATCTCTTCTCAACATTCAGGGAAGCGGGCTGCTGGGCGTCGTCGGCGTCTCGATGCGGTTGTTTGCGACGCTGGCACGGGAGCGCGTCAACGTCATCCTCATCAGCCAGGCTTCCTCCGAACACTCGATCTGCATTGCGATCGAAAGTGCGTTCGCCAGGCAGGCCAAAGCCGCCATCGAAAAAGAATTCCAGCACGAGATCAGAAGCGAAGAGATCGACCAGGTCCACGTCGAAGAGGGCCTGTCGATCGTGGCGGTTGTGGGTGACGGCAGGAAGCATTCACCGGGAACAAGCGGCCGGATGTTTGCGGGCCTTGGCAAAAACGGTATCAACGTGATGGCTATCGCACAGGGCTCGTCCGAGCGCAACATTTCCGCGGTGGTTCGCCAGGTGGACATCGCCAAAGCATTGAACGCGCTTCACGAATCGTTTTTCCTCTCTGACCGGAAAGTGTTGAATATCTTCCTGGTTGGCACGGGCCTGATCGGCAACGCGCTGGTGCGGATGATGAACGAACAGTTCGCCAGACTCGCCAGCGAAAGCCTGCTCGAAGTCAACGTGATCGCGGTGGCCAACAGCACGCGCATGCTTTTCAACGAAGAGGGCCTTCCCCTGACGACTTGTATCGCCGACATGAAGCAGACCGGGGAGGCGATGGATCTTGCCCGGTTCGTCCGGCAGATGATTTCGGCCAACAAGCCCAACAGCATTTTTGTGGACTGTACTTCAAGCGAGGAGGTTACCGATTCCTATGCGGCCATACTGGAGGCGAACATCTCCATCGTTACGCCTAATAAGAAAGCGAATTCCGGATCTTACGAAAAATATCAGCACCTCCGGTCAGTTGCTTTTAAAAGAGGGGTGAAGTTTCTCTATGAAACCAACGTGGGCGCCGGGCTGCCGGTGATCAATACGCTGAACGACCTTTTACTGAGCGGCGACCGCGTCATCAGCATCGAAGGAGTGCTGAGCGGAACGCTCAATTTTATTTTCAGCGCCTTTACGGAAGGCAAGAAATTCAGCGAGGTCGTGCGGGAGGCGAAAGCGAAGGGATACACCGAGCCTGACCCGAGGGACGATCTCAGCGGATTGGACGTCGCGAGGAAGATACTGATCCTTTCCAGGGAAACGGGATTACCGCTCGACCTGAAGGACATTGAAATCCAGAACCTCGTGCCCCTGGACTGCCGCGGGGAGATGAGCGTGGAGGAGTTCTTCAAGATGCTTTCACGGCATGACCCGGAGTTCGACAAACTGCGCGAGCAGGCGGCCGCCAAGAAAGAGAAATTGCGTTACAAGGCAGTGCTGGAGAGCGGGAAGGTTAAAGTTCATCTCGGCAGCGTGGATGAGCAACATCCCTTCTATTCGCTTTCAGGAAGTGACAACATCATTCTGCTGACGACGGAACGATATCACGACCGGCCCATGGTGATCCGCGGGCCGGGGGCGGGAGCTGCTGTAACCGCTGCAGGTGTTTTTGCTGATGTTATCCGGATTGGTCATTATGCCCACTAACATGAAAACTGTTCGCGCCTTTGCCCCAGCCACGGTTGCCAATGTCTCCTGTGGATTCGACATCTTCGGCTTCGCCCTCGAAGAACCGGGAGATGAAGTAATCATGACACTCACCGGCGGACCGGGCGTGGTGATTAAAAGTATCGAAGGCGACGGCGGGCGCCTTCCGATGGAATCGGAGAAAAATACCGCTGGCGTCGCAGTCATCGCCCTGCTTAAGGCCCTTCAACGGCAACAAGGTGTGGAGATCATCTTAAAGAAGAATCTTCCGTTGGGCAGCGGCATGGGATCAAGCGCCGCGAGCTCGGTTGCGGCGCTCGTTGCCATCAATCATTTGCTGGGAGAGCCTTTTGAAAAAAAAGACCTGCTGCCGTTTGCCATGGAAGCCGAGCGCGTGGCCTGCGGCGCCGCACACGCCGATAATGTAGCCCCCTCGTTGATCGGCGGATTCGTGCTCATCCGCGGTTACCATCCGCCCGACATCGTGAATATTCCCACGCCTGACAACCTGTTCTGCACCCTCGTCCATCCACAAGTGGAGCTCAAGACGCAGGACTCCCGCCAAGTGCTCAGGGCAACTATCCCCCTGAAGGATGCCATTGTGCAGTGGGGAAATATTGCGGGGCTGGTGGCGGGACTGATGAAACCGGATTTTGGGTTGATCAGCAGATCGCTGAAGGACGTCATTGTTGAGCCGGTCCGCTCCATGCTCATCCCTGGCTACGATAAAATAAAAGAAGCCGCAAAACAAAACGGCGCTCTGGGCTCCGGTATTTCCGGATCAGGACCCACGATCTTTGCGCTTTCAACCGACAGGGAAACCGCAGCCCGTGTCGGTAACGCCATCGCATCGGAGTT
>DASVOT010000307.1:0-2756 GCA_036383235.1 Chryseosolibacter sp. | reverse complement strand
GACGGTCATCCTCGCTAAAAACCTTCACGTGCCATCCACCCACAACAACCTCATCATCGAAGGCGCGGGCGGCTGCCTCGTCCCTCTCAATGACGAGCTCCTGATGATTGACCTCATTCCCTTGTTCCAGGCGGAAGTTCTCCTCGTTTCGAATCTGTACCTCGGCAGCATCAACCACACGCTTCTCACACACGAGGCCCTGGCCTCCAGGAAAATTAAAGTGAGGGGATTGATCTTTAACGGAGAAGAGAACGAGGAAAGTGAACGCGCGATTTTGCATTATACCGGCGCCAGGTGTTTATTGCGAATAAAAAAAGAAATTGAAATCAACCGGGACGTCGTGAGAAAGTACGCGGCGCTGCTTAAGAAGAACTGGTATGGATGATCTTTCCGCGAGTGATCGAAAGAATATATGGCATCCCTTTACTCCCCTGCAGGGCGCCGGCGATCCGCTGCTGATCAGCGCTGGCGAAGGTGTCTATCTCCATACGCCGGATGGCAGAAAAATCCTCGACGCCGTTTCTTCCTGGTGGGTGAACCTGCACGGCCACTGCCACCCTGAGATCGCAGCCGCCATTGGCGTACAGGCGAAAAAACTAGAGCACGTCATCTTCGCCGGTTTCACACATGAACCCGCCATCCGCCTTTCTGAAAATCTCCTGACCATTCTGCCGCCGAATCAGAAAAAAATATTCTTTTCTGACAATGGAAGCACCGCTGTGGAAGTGGGCTTAAAAATGAGTTTTCAATACTGGCACAACCAGGGCATCAGGAAAACAAAGGTCGTTGCCATCAACGGCGCGTATCACGGCGATACCTTCGGTTCCATGTCTGTCGCCGAGCGCGGTCCCTTCACAGAGCCGTTCTCTCCCTTTCTCTTTCAGACAGCCTTTATCGATTTTCCGGAAAAGAATAATGAAAAGGAGGTTCTCCGCCAATTCAAAGACCTGCTGGACGGACTCGATGTCGCTGCCTTTATTTTTGAACCCCTCATTCAGGCGGCCGCCGGAATGCGTATCTATCCTGCTGCCATCCTCGACAAGCTCATCGCCCTGGCGCACGAACAGGGAGTGGTCTGCATCGCAGACGAGGTCTTCACCGGATTCGGCAGGACCGGTAACTATTTCGCCTCAGACTATCTCGTAAATAAACCCGACATCATGGCCGTCTCCAAAGGTATCACGGGCGGTTTTCTTCCCCTGGGCGTGACGTCGTGCTCCGAACAGATCCTTTCCGCGTTCGACTCCCCCGAATTCACCAAAACGTTTTTTCACGGCCACTCCTACACCGCCAACCCACTCGCCTGTGCTGCGGCCAATGCAAGCTTCCGTTTGCTGACCGATGGCAACTGCCTTGAACGGATCGCAGGCATCGCAAAGAAACACAATGCGTTCGCCGCACAGTTGGCCGGTGATCCAAACGTATCGGACGTGCGAACCCTTGGGACGGTTCTGGCGATAGAATTAAGAAGCGCCGAAGGGACCGAATACTCCAATTCCCTGAGAAAGAAGATCTATCCCTACTTTCTTGAGCGGGATATCCTGCTGCGTCCGCTGGGCAACATCATCTACGTGCTGCCTCCTTATCCGATAACGGATGAACAGCTCGATCACATCTACAACAGTATTCGTGGGTTTATTGCCGGCCTCTAAAAAAACAACCGGGACATTTTGCGTTGTCCCGGTTGCTTTTCGTGAATATAGAACGAATCACTCCTTGAATTTGTGGGAACGGGTCGTGCCCAGCATGTAGTGGAGACCCAGCTGCATACCCACCAGCAGGTTTGCGCGCGCGCCAAAGATGTCGGAGGTATCGCCGTTCTTGATTTTATCGATCACATCACCATTGCGCATATCGGTGAGGCTATACGTAGCACGGATTTGCGACGTCAGGAACAGGTGTTTCGAAAGGTCGATGTCCAACCCAAAGGCAGCGGCGATGGAAAAGTCCGTATTCCGGAAATCGTTGGCTTTCTTGGTCAGGATATCGGTGGTCGGAAGATCGGAGGGCAATTCATACGTCCCGTCTCCGTTGTTGGTAGCGGAAGGAAATTCCTGCTGGATGGAAGCGAAGTCGACACCATCGGGGATCTTGAACGTTCCTGCCTGCGCCTGGAGCGATTCACGGGCGTCGGTGAGGAACGATAATTGCGGACCGATATTGAAGTTCGCCCGCGCGCCGGCACTTCCCCCGCTCATGAATTTAAGGAGCATGGGCAACTGCAGATAATCCAGGGAGATCTTCCGTTCACCCTTGATCTTCTCGTAGGCGTCTATCATCTGGTAGATCTGCCCCTGTTTTGATTTGATCCCTTCAAGCGAAAGGCCGAACTTCCTTCCCAGGTCAAGACCAAAGTTAAAACCGATGGGAGCCCACTGGTACGTTGCCTTTGAGCTGTATCGCGGATCCTGAGAGAGGCCCTTATCGAGAACGTAGGTCGCATTCATGGTCGTCGTCGCTCCAAGGTGCACCTGCACGATCTGAGCTTTGACTGCAGTCACGGCGAGAATACTAAGACTCACTATAACAAGTCGTTTCATAGGTGGTATGGTTTTCAGGGTAAATTACTCAATAATAAGAAAAGTAACCCAGATCAGGGATTGAGAGGCTGAATGGTGAGGGTTTTGTCATGTATGAAAAACACGTAAGATTGATCAGAATTAGCCATTCTGACCTCAATTGCCGTGCTTTCCAGGGGTGGCTGCGTCACGAGATCACCCCCTCCGTCAAAGACATAAGAAAGCTCCTGGGTCTTG
>DASVOT010000306.1:0-4871 GCA_036383235.1 Chryseosolibacter sp. | reverse complement strand
CTTTTGCTTCATAAGTGCGATTGTCATACAAGGCTACCTCTACTTTGTCGGCATCCTTTACGACGTGATTGTTTGTTACAATATAACCGTCGGAATTAATGATCACGCCCGATCCCGCGGCCTGGGACTCCTGCGGCCCCTGCTGAGGCAGCATGGGCTCAAAAAACCTCCGGAACTCCTCCGGCAACTCATAATCCGGCTTTTCAGAATTCGTATAGGTCGACCTGATGTGAACAACCGCCGGCATCACCATCTCGGCGGCTACAGTAAAGTCAAGCGGAACCGCCTTTCCCTCCTCATTAACACTGTACGCAACCTTGCTCAACGGAACACTGCTCGTATAGTTCATCATCACCTTATGGTCATCGTCCCGCTTTTCCACCCACTCAAACGTGGCAACGGTACAAAGGCTCCCTAAAACGGCTGCCATGAATACTGATCCAAATCTTCTCATAACTCAATAGATTTTAGTTTTGACACATCCTTATGCGATTTCTTATATATGCAAAAACCAGGCAAAAGAGCCGGACTGTAAATTTTGTCAGTCGCTTCCGTCTCGGTTTCCTGGCGTGCTGCATTAAGTACGAAAAGTTTCGGATTTAGGTTCGGCTTTTCTATGACAAGTTTACAGAAGGCCGATTTTTCGTGCCGGTGGGCCGTTTCGCCCGAAAAATGGCCGGCTTCTTCGAACAAAATGGCGCCCAGGCTATAATAAATGGCCTTTCTTCCTGCCCGCTTTTTGCGGCCGAAACTTCTGACACGAACGGCCGATTAAGATCAATGGCACCCGGACCTCCGGACACCCAGGCCGTGCGCGGCCCGGATAGAAAAAGATGCACGCTATTCCTCCGTCAAATTCATTCCTGCAAGCCGTATTTTTTTTTGTCTGTTCGCCGTCGCGGTTTGACCTGAAGCAAAGTTGGGGGCAAAAATCCCCGAACCAGAGATGGCGCCGGCGAGAAGGGAAGTGATCTCTCCTGGTTAGCCGCCGGCAACGGTATGGATACAGTATTCACCCGGTGAAAATAGTCACCCCGGAAAGGGTATTTGTTGGCGTAAAGCAAAACTTTTTCCGCCGCCGCGCATCTTTCAAAAAAGAATATCAGTTATTATCATCTGGTACCTATGCTCATAAACCTTAATATCACCTTGCCCGGCCGCCAGAAAGAAGAACACAACCCGTCGAAACGACTATTGAGACGCCTGAGGATCGCGCTGTTGATTTGGCTTATCTGCTTCATCGCCGCCCTGATCTGGTTTTCACTCACCCGATGATGTAAACAGGCGTTTCCGCTGCGTCGCACTTTTCAATACTTTTGATGCGAAATCCAAAAGTATGGTTGTTACTGGAAGAGTCGTTCTCAAAAAAGGAAAAGAAAATTCGATCCGGCGCTTCCATCCCTGGATTTTTTCGGGGGCGATTGCAAGAGTGGAAGGACCCATTGACGATGGCTCAGGCGTGGAGGTCGTAGATTCCAGGAACACCGTCCTGGGATTCGGTCACTTTCAAAACGGAAGTATCGCCGTTCGCATGCTGACGTTCGGGAAGGAAACACCCGCAGAGGATTTCTGGAGTAAAAAAATATGCGACGCACTCGCGCTTCGCAAGAGCTCCGGGCTTCCCAACGCCTCGACGAACGCATTCAGGCTTATCCACGGTGAGGGGGATGGATTGCCGGGATTGATTGTGGACTATTACGCAGGAGTCGCCGTCGTTCAGGCGCATTCCGCCGGAATGCATCTCGACCGTCGTGCCATCGCCAGCGCCCTTGAGCAGGTCTTAAAGAACGAGCTTACCGACATCTACTACAAAAGTCAGTCGACCCTGCCGGGTAAAATGCGGGAACCGTACGCCGATGAATACCTTCTCGGTGGGCCGAGGAAAGACCACATCGCTATCGAAAATAACAACCGCTTTTACATCGATTGGGAAGAAGGACAGAAAACAGGATTCTTCCTCGATCAACGCGAGAACAGAAAGCTGCTCGGCGCGTTCGCCAGGGACAAGAAGTTATTGAATACCTTCTGCTACACGGGCGGATTTTCCGTCTATGCGCTGACCTCGGGCGCCGCGCTGGTGCATTCGGTTGACGCCTCCCAAAAAGCGATTGACCTGACTGCCAAAAACATTGCGCTCAATGGTTTCGACCCCGCAGTACACCAGTGCTTTGTTGCAGACACATTCGACTTTTTCAGGAACGCTGAAAATGAATACGACGTCATCGTGCTGGATCCGCCTGCATTTGCCAAGCATCGCGACGCGCGGCATCAGGCGGTGCGCGGATATCAACGCCTCAACACAGAAGCCCTGCGGGCCATCCGGCCAGGGGGAATCCTTTTCACTTTTTCCTGCAGCCAGGTGGTGGACCGCAGGCTTTTTTACGATACCATAGTCTCGTCGGCCATTCAATCGGGAAGACAGATCAGCGTCCTCCACCATCTCTCGCAACCCGCCGACCACCCGGTCTCGATCTTTCATCCGGAGGGCGAGTATCTGAAAGGTCTTGTCCTTTATGTCCGCTAGCGCGGAACGAGTGACTTTATGGCTTCATAGGATTTTCGCTATAATCCAGTACCAGATTCAGCATCGCCTTCAGACCGGTTAGCATTCCGCGCTCATCGATCATGAAATCGGGCGTGTGATGCGAAGGCGCCGTCGATGGGTCCACGCCGGGAGGACAAGCGCCCACGAAGAAGAAAAAGCCGGGCACCTTCTCCTGGAAAAAGGAAAAATCCTCCGCCCCCGTATGCGGCGCGATGACCAGCACATTTCCGGCACCCGCTGCCTTTTGGAGCGAAGGGACCATTCTTTCGGTTAACGCAATGTTGTTGAACGTTACAGGATAATGAGAGCTGTAGGGAATCTCAACCTCTACCGTTGCACCCAGCGCCTCGCCCGTTTTCGTCGCAATCTCCCTTACGCGTCTGACGAGTAGTTTTTCATCATCACCGCTGAGCGCCCTGATCGTTCCGAGCATTTCAACCTGTTCCGGGATGATGTTCGAGCGCACCCCTCCGTGAATAGCTGCGACGGTTACCACGCCTGCGTTCTGGGTGACGTCGAGATTGCGGCTGACGATCGTCTGAAGATTATTGATGATCTCCGCCGATGCTACGATCGGATCTACTGACGCCCAGGGCGCAGCGCCATGCGACTGCCTTCCCTTGACCGTGATCTTCATGTCGTTGACGCTTGCCATGAGCCCGCCGGCGCGATAGGTAATTTTGCCCAGTTCTGTTTGCGCGCTGATATGAAGGCCGAAGATCACATCCACTTTCGGATTCTCCAGCACGCCTTCCTTGACCATGAGCTCGGCTCCGCCCTCTTCTCCTTTCGGTGTTCCTTCTTCAGCAGGTTGAAAGATAAACTTTACCGTGCCCTTAAGGTCTTTTTTCACGGAAGACAGGATCTCGGCTACGCCCATGAGTATCGCCATATGGGTGTCATGTCCGCAGGCATGCATCACACCCACTTCCTGGTCATTGTAGATTGCGCGTTCCTTCGAGGCGAACGGGAGGGAGTTACGCTCCGTCACTGGCAGCGCATCCATATCGGCACGCAGGGCTATTACAGGCCCCGGTTTGCCTCCCTTCAGGATTCCGACGACGCCCGTGTGAGCCACGCCTGTCCGGACCTCAAGACCAAGCGACCGCAGGTGCTTGCCAATTGTTTCGGCCGTATTTTTTTCACGGTTAGAGAGCTCCGGGTACTGGTGAAAGTGCCGCCTCCATTCGATAAGCTTCGGCTCTATGGCTTTCGCCATTGCATCGGTTTTGTCTGCGAGTTTCTGCCCAAGGAGAGCACAGGAGGTGCATATGAACACAGTGACTAAAAGAAAATGCTTCATCAATTTATCAGGTTTAGTATTGCTCGCAATCGGCAAGTTTGCCAAGATAGACAAAACCAGCCGGGCAGGCAACGAGGTTTCTGCAGCGAGAGGGTCGCCCCGGGGGTTCACAGACCAGGATTTAATCGCAGTTGGTATTGCCGTCACTTTTGTATAGATTTATTATCCGGCGACCGGGGATGGAACAGACGTGGTGGCCGAAGATCAAGTGGCAGGAACCGCCGGCAATTTTACGTTCGTACTTATTTACCAGGACTCATAGGGTAGTTGCCAGATTGATGCTCCGGACCAATTGCCATTGCCCATGTCTTGCAGGAATACCAACTCATACCAAAGACTAAATTCCCGCTTATGAAACCACGCCGGTCCTTCCTGATGACGGTGATCCTTCTCAGCCCCCTGTTCGTTCGGGCCCAGAACGTGACCACCCGTACCAACGACTTCGAGGTAGATTTCAGCGACCCGAAAAAACTCGTGAACACTACCATCCCGGTAATTAACTGGATTGCCCCTGTGCCTGAAACGAATTATTCACAGGAGATGAAATTCAAAATTCAGATCGAGATCCAATCCGACAAACCCCTGAAGGATGTCATCATCTACATAAAAGAAAACGAGACGACGTCAAGTCGCGGGATGACCAGCCTGAAGCCCCAAGCGGGCGAAGAGCTGAAGATGATGGTGGAAAAAACACTAACCCTCATGGAAGGTGACAACCTTCTTGAGGTGGTGGCGGAAAATGTCGACGGCCAAAAGACCGTCAGCCAGAGAAAGGTCCATATCGGAACCACGGGTCTTGCGGATGCCGCCAAACTCGATCGCACGGATTACGCCATCATCTTCGCCACCGACCAGTACGACAACTGGAGTGACCTGGTCAACCCGGTATTCGATTCAAGAACCATCGCGGAAGAATTGAAATCCACTTATGGATACAAGGTGGAGATGGTAGAAAATCCCACGCAGGAAATCGTGCTGAAAAAGCTGAGGGAGTACGCCGAGAAAAAATACAAGCCGCTGGAC
>DASVOT010000305.1:0-3622 GCA_036383235.1 Chryseosolibacter sp. | reverse complement strand
GCTCGGTACCCGCAGAGGTCTGATTCCTGTCAGGATCGGTGGCCTCCGGGTTTGCCGGGTTCTTTTCATCGGTCGAGGCTTTTTCCTCGGGTATGGTAGAGGGTTCAACAGGTTGCTGACCCGTTACTTCCCGTTCAGCGACCGCATTCGGCTTCAGGGCAGGCTTTTCGCTGCGCATCAGAAACCAATACGTTGCGGCGGCAATGATAATAGCAACAGCTCCGAGCATCGCCTTTGAGCTGAGTGCGCTGCCATGGCCTCCGGAAGGCACTGGCACTTTATTGAGCATTGATTTTAATTCCGATACACGCGCATCGCGGATACCCTGCACAAGATTTCTCTGAAGGGCATATTCGTTCTGGAGGTCAGGATCGGCCTGTAGCCGTCCCTCAAAATCTGAACGCTCTGCGCCCCCCATCCGGTTGGAGAGGTAATCGTCTAAAAGTTCCAAGTCTCTTTCGTCTGCCATTGTCTTAGTCTAAAAAGTCGCGCTCAGAGTACAGCGATTTGACCAGTTCGTCGAGCTTCTTTTTGCACTTGTATTTTTTCGTTTTTGCAGTATCAGTATTTGCGAACCCCAGCTTTTCTGCGATGTCCTGCATGGACATCTCGTCAAAATAATAATACATCAAAACTTTCTTACAGGTCTCACCCAACTGGTCTATGCACCGGGCGATTATTTTTTCTTTTTCAGCCGTTTCCAGGTCGATGGAAACGGGCGAGTCTTTTTCTTCATTCGAGAGGCGCTTCTTGCGGTCGAGCTCCTTGCGCCAAAGGTTCTGGCAAATACTGTAGATGTATGTGCTGATCTTCGAGGTCAGCACCAGGTTACCCGACCTGGCCTTCTGCCAGAAAACGATCAATGCATCCTGGTAAATGTCCCGCGCCTCGTCTTCCGTTCCGCTGTTGGTGATCACCAGCTTGGTCATCATCCGGTAATACTTCTTGTACAACAACTCAAGCGCCTTCTCGTCACCACCCTGGATCCTTTCGAAGATCTCCTTCTCATTCATGCTTGAGCTTGTCCTGTATACCATTGTTGCGGGGCTTTGTAACCTCTTGTTTACTGGCAATCCGGTTGTTTATCGACGATATCCGCCGTTGGTCTGATTTATGTAACGTTTTCTATTGATTCGTTCACGACAAGTGATCACGCTGTGGAGCTTCTGCTTTATCCGACCCCGAGGCCAACCCTGCCGGTATCCTCCTTCGGAATGCTCTTGCCTCTATCCTCGATCCGCATATATCGGGCTCTTGTCTGCTCCTCCGGCTAGATAATGTACTGACTTTACCTCACAATTTAGCAACTCCATCCAAAATCAGCCGGGGCGAGCCGGCGGCCCGGAAAACCGGTCCAGTCCTTGCCTGAAAGGCGGTTTGAGATCCCGGACCCGTCAAAAATAGAAAAAGCCCCGGTCATTCTCCCGGGGCCCGATCCTTTTAAGTTGCTTATGGCTTCGCTTCCAGGTCAACCCTGGAAACCGATTCGATGGCGGGTTTCTGCAAATCGGGCTTCTTTGCAGACTCCTGCCCTATATCCGAAATGTGGGGCGCGATGATCAGCGCCACGATGGAAGTCAGTTTAATAAGAATGTTCATGGATGGACCAGAGGTGTCCTTGAAGGGATCTCCCACCGTATCTCCGGTGACAGAAGCTTTGTGAGGCTCCGATTTCTTGTAATACATCTGACCATTGATTTCCACTCCTTTTTCAAAGGATTTCTTAGCGTTATCCCAGGCGCCGCCTGCGTTTGACTGGAAAATGCCCATGAGTACTCCTGAAACGGTAATGCCTGCGAGCATCCCGCCAAGGACTTCGGGACCGAAAGCAAAGCCCACGACAGCGGGAGTGATGAGTGCGATCCCGCCCGGAGCGATCATCTCCCTCAGAGAGGCCTTCGTTGAGATAGCCACGCATTTTTCATATTCGGGCTTGGCTTTGTATTCCATAATACCGGCAATTTCGCGGAACTGCCTTCTGACCTCATTCACCATATCCATGGCGGCTCGTCCCACGGCCGCGATGGCAAGGGAAGAAAAAATAAATGGGATCATACCTCCCACGAAAAGCCCCGCCAGGACGGGCGCCTTATAGATATCGATGGCGCTGATGCCGGATATTCCTACGAAGGCTGCGAAAAGGGCGAGCGAAGTAAGAGCGGCTGAAGCAATGGCAAAGCCCTTGCCGGTGGCGGCGGTGGTGTTTCCAACCGCGTCCAGGCTATCGGTCCTGTGGCGAACCTGTTCCGGAAGCTGGCTCATTTCAGCAATACCGCCCGCGTTGTCGGCAATAGGTCCAAAAGCATCAATGGCCAGCTGCATGGCGGTGGTCGCCATCATACCGGCGGCAGCAATGGCCACGCCGTAAAGACCGGCAAAGGAATAAGAAGTAACAATGCCCGCCGCCAGTACAAGAATAGGAAGCATCGTGGACTCCATTCCGACAGACAACCCTCCGATGATGTTGGTGGCATGACCGGTGCCTGACTGTTTAATGATCGAGAGTACCGGCCGCCTGCCCATCGAAGTGTAATATTCGGTGATCATGCTCATGAGCGCCCCTACGATCAGTCCGACAATGATGGCGATATACACGTCAGTGGATGAGAAGCTGACTCCCCTGTGAACCAGTTGTTCGGGCAGCAGCATGGTAACGGCAAAGTACGACGCGATAGCAGTCAGGATGATCGAAGACCAGTTCCCGGTATTCAGGGCTTTCTGGACGCTGTCGGTTTCGTTCTTGATCCGCACAAACCAGGTGCCGATTACGGAGAAGATGAGGCCAAGGCCCGCAATCACCATGGGCAGCAGGATGGGGGAGAGCCCGCCAAAGTTGTCGGCAGAAGCGTCGATCTCCTGGCCCAGCACCATCGTGGCGAGGATCGTGGCAACATACGATCCGAATAGGTCTGCGCCCATACCTGCCACGTCGCCCACATTGTCTCCAACATTATCAGCGATGGTGGCGGGGTTGCGCACATCGTCTTCAGGAATGCCGGCTTCAACTTTTCCGACGAGGTCGGCTCCGACATCTGCGGCCTTAGTATAGATACCTCCGCCCACACGTGCAAAGAGGGCAATGGACTCAGCCCCGAGGGAGAACCCGGCAAGCACCTCGATGGCGCGCTTCATATCTTCACCATTCATTGCCGATCCTTCGGGCACGAAAATGTGGAACAGGATGATGAAGAGGCTGCCCAGACCGAGCACGGCAATACCGGCAACACCGATCCCCATCACCGATCCGCCTGTGAACGAGACCTTGAGTGCCTGGGCCAGGCTGCTGCGTGCCGCCTGGGTGGTGCGGACGTTCGCCTTGGTAGCGATCCTCATGCCGAGGAACCCCGCGAATGCAGAGAGAAAAGCTCCCAGAATAAAAGACAACGCGATAAGAGGGTGAGATTCTTTGACCAGCGTTCCGGACCAGCCGAGCAGTAATGCGGCGATAACTGCGAAGTATCCCAGGATCCTCCACTCCGCCTTCAGAAAGGCCATGGCCCCTCTGGCAATAAAACCCGCCAGCTCCTGCATCTTGGCTTCTCCGGCATCCTGCTTCGTTACCCAGGACGCTTTAATCGCCATGGCAATGAGTCCGACGATGCCCAGCGCAGGAATGAGGTAT